>NZ_JBQKUM010000020.1:0-67202 GCF_054968605.1 Pseudoalteromonas sp. G5_S1_14_S5
GTCTTTGCCATTGGGTGGCCTTCTTGAATATCGTTACTCGTTAGTTCAAAAGCGTGAGCTGTCCCTGATGCTACGAAGCTTATTGCCAATACTGATTTAATAATTGTTTTCATGATGGTTCCTCTTATTGGTTTGAATCCAGTATATTCAGCCCCATCGTTTTAAAAGCAACAGTAAGTACACAATTATCTAATATAAACCAAATAACTGATACTTATTGCACTTTTGAGTTTATAGTTAATGAAAACGTCAGTTAAAATGCAATACGCGTTTCGCGACTCTCGGTCACAATTTGATAAAGTGGGGACACTTGTTGACATTGAGGTTACAAATCTCGAGCAAAACTCTTTAGACTCCCGTGAATGACTTTTAATGAGAATAACTGGATGCGCAGGTTCACCTTAGCCCTTTGTTTTTTGTTTTGGCTCCCTACGTTAGCCAATGCACAGAGCTTGCAGGACAAATGGCAAGCACTCTATCAATCGAGCTGGCAAGCATCCCCGATCTTTGTTTCTCAACAAGAGTTGTCCCATTACCCGAAGGCTCTGCTTAAAGAGCGTAGCCGTTACCCAAATTTCAACAAATTCAGTTGGCAAGATATTGCGTCGTTAGCCGTGATACAGCAAACATGCCACGCGATTGAACCTTCTAATTCAGCGTTAAACGATGCCATCGAGTTTGAGCTTGCTTTGTGTCAGCAACAAACCTTAGATTCAATCTGGTTTGCCGATCATTCTAAACAACACCCTGCTGGTGGAAGTTTTGCAGACCGTTATGTGGCGAATTATTCAGAGACAAGCGAACAGATTCACCCATTTTTAACGATTAACAACCCACTGCACCCGCTATACACCAAACTGCAGCCCTTAACTGCAGAAGGAAGAGAAGCGCTGCTTGATGGATACCGAGCCTGGCAACAAGGTGATGTAATATGGTTAAGTGGGGAACAAGGCTGGAAGGCCGTCCCGTCAGACATTTGGGAACCCATTGCACGACAACAAGGCGTAAGCTTATCTGGAGAGAACTGTTCTTTTCGTTACAGTAACCTGTGTCTTAGTGAAACAAGCAATGACACACTCTTGATGAAAGCGATGATCTTTTTATTGCTGATTGTTCTGTGTTCTATACTAGGGCGCTCACTGTATTTAAAAACGAAGCAAAGGAAAGAGAGACAGTTTGTGTTGCAACTTCTGACTCATGAATTGCGTACACCGATCACCAGTTTGGGGTTAACAGTCGAAATGTTCAGAAATCGCTACGATGAGTTCCCAGATGAAACTCAAGGTGCGGTTTGGCGTTTAATATCTGACTATCAAAGGCTGTCTCAGCTTACTGAAAACAGTAAGGTCTACTTAAGCACTGAACAATCTGAACCTTTATTGAAGCAAAACGCTTCGCTTGAAGAGTGGCTTGAACATGTATGTGAGAAGCACAACATAAGCTATCAATATGAGTCCGGAGAAGTCGAGCTTAACCTGCCCTATTACTGGCTAACGATTTGCCTAGATAATTTGGTCAAAAACGCTAAGCAACACGGTCAAGGTGAGGTATTGGTTAAAGTAACGCTCGCGGACAAACTGAGGATCGAAGTGCAAGATCAAGGGCATTTCCCTTCATTATTACAACGTACTTTGTCCCGAGTAACTCCAAACGCCCCACATAAACACGATAACATGGGTATTGGACTCACCATTGTGGAACATTTAATGAAACAGGCAAATGGACGCCTCATTATTCTTCGTAATCCAACCAGATGTATTTTGGAAATAGCTTATGAACACCCTCCTACTGATTGAAGATGACCCGTTACTTGGGCAAGGCCTTGTCAGTTTCTTTGAGTCTAACGGTTATCAATGTCTTTGGGCGCAAGATTCAAGCAACGCCAATAAACTTTGGTTACGCGCCGATCTTGTCGTACTCGATAGACAACTAGAAGACGGTGACAGCTTACAACACCTTCCAAACTGGTTGCTCCTTAAAGCGCTACCCGTGATTGTATTAACCGCGAAAGTGGAAGTTCAGCAGCGCGTAGAAGGCTTAATGGCAGGCGCCAAAGATTATGTGACTAAGCCATTTTCAAATGAAGAGTTGCTGGCGCGGGTCATCACTCAATTGCGTCCACTGGGTGTAAGTCATCTAAATTACGCCAACATACAGATCAATCTATCAGAAAGAATTGCCTATCTGGAAGAAAGCCCAATCGCTCTGAAACCGAAGGAGTTCCAACTACTGGTTCTGTTTATCCAAAACCAAGGTCGAGTATTTCATCGAGACGAACTGCTCAACAAGATTTGGGGTTATCAAGCCTTTCCAAGCACCCGAACCGTGGACAATCACATACTCCGTTTGCGGCAGAAACTGCCGACACTCCACTTAGAAACTCACCGCGGTGTTGGTTATCGTTTAGTTGGAGATTCAAAATGAAATTAATATCGTTAACTGCTTTGCTGTGTGCGTTGCCGTTTGCGAGTCATGCGACTTGGTTTGCAGAGACACCTTTACAGCGCTCCTATCAATCTTTACTTGATGAGCAACCGCACCTTGCATGGCAAGAGCTTCAGATCGCGCTCAATCAAGAAACTCTTGATAGTCAGTTTTGGTTGCCCGTAAAACAAGAAATACTCACTAGAACTCAATGTGGAAGAACACTCAAACAAAGTGATGTAACAGCCCACCATATCCAAGTGAGTTTTATTAAACGCTACGGTCTTTCATCACAAGGCTATCAGATTAAAATCTCAGCTGAACCACGCAGCATTGATCTAAATGAACAGGCACAGCCAATAACACTTATCGCTCCAGATGGCCTTACGATGATTGAAGGTCAGTTCAACCCGGGAGTCGACTACCAAGAGATCGAGTCTAATGAGATGTTCATTAAGCCAGAGTCTGGTGTTTATCAATTAACCGTTGGGACAAACAACTACTCCATTGTTGTGGCTTTAGATGACAGCAAGCGCTGGTTAACACTTGAAAGTAAACTTGAGAACGCACACGTTGTGATCACGCCACCAAAGATTATCGATAACTGCCCTAGCACCCACGCAAGTTGGCAATGGTTTGATGAAAACTACCACATGTTAGGTCTCAAAGTGCCGATCAAGGCAAAGCAAGTAGCGGTTCCAGCACAAAGCCCTGCGGGAGAAAAGGCCAAGCACCTGAGCGCATCAGTGGAAATGTTCGAGTACCAAGGCACGGTTGAGGTCCGATACGTTCAACGTGTCGCTGTCCCTTTCTAGGAAACATTTTTGTATAACTTTAGTGGATAGTTTTGATGTATCGCTTTGATGCTTCTTCGAGGCAGAAATAGAGACATATAGATGACAAAACACTAACGCATATTAGATGTAATAGCCGTAATTACCACCACGGAATCTAAACATGCTGAATATCCACCATAAATTAAATGCTTCATCTTGTGCCATATTAGCCCTATTCACCGCTTGTACTTTTTCAACAGAGACACAAGCGAGTAAATTTACACTTCAAGACCACAGTAGTGACAACACCAAGAATACTATTCTAATAAACCCATCAACACTCACGATAGATTGGAATGGCTTGAGCGCTAACAGTGTTGCACTAACCGTTGACGGTATCCCTCAAACAGTTGCCGAGATAACTACGGAAACAACCAGCGCCTTTTGGACGTTAATGCCAAGCAGAATCGCAGTAAAAGCGGAGTTAAACAAAGGTGAGCTAGACCTGCAATTCACCCTACCTTCCGATATAAAAGTAAAGCGCAACCAACCAATCGAACTGGCTTGGTTTAACCTTGCGGAACAAGAAACACAAACACTGCTGCTGCCCTTTAGTGAAGGTATACGCGTACCTACCGACCATAAACTATGGACAAGCTATCTCGCCAATAACCATTCCGGAAGCAACACCACTCAAGACTTAAAGATGCCGTTTTGGACCACGCAACAGAGCGATCAATTCATTAGCTACCATTTGATCAACCCAACCAATAACCAACTGTTTTTTCATGATGTTACTTCTAAGTCGGAATCTAAAAACAAGTCCCTTATTGATATGAGCGCATCGCATCAATTTACCACGCTAAATCAATCACAACCTTTTACTGTCCGCATAACGCTCGGCGATTCAATGCTCGATGGTGCCAAGCAATACCGAGACTGGCGAATCGCGAATGGATTATCAGAATCACTAGTGTCAAAACTAAGACGTAATCCAGATATCAACAAGCTGGTTGGTGCAAGTCATGTCTACCTATTTGGTAAAGATCCTTTGAGTATCCAAGATGTAAAAGACTGGTGGGGACTAAAAGAATGGTACTTTGAACGCTCTAATCTCAGCATATCAGATGAAGCTAAGCGCGAGCTATCACCTTTGTCTAAGGGTAAGGACTGGTTGAGCCAATACCACAAACAATTGCTGTTGGATTCGATTAGCCAGTCACTAAAAAGCTTATACACGGTCGCATCCCCTACAATCGCTGATAACACAATTGAGGCGCAATACATCGCCGCGCAAAGCAGAAAAAAATGGTTATTTGAACATGCGTCTTCGTTTCTAAACTCACCAGACACTTGGGGACAAGCTTTATCATCCGGCATGGTCGATAATCTAAATATCGCCGGATTGAACAAGCTCTGGTTGGGCTTTGATAACTGGATGCCTGCCTTTTATCAGCCAAACGCGGTCGAGTCAGCCAAACAATCTGGTTACTTGGTTGGGACTTACGACTCCTATAACACCGCAATACCGGCTCAATTAAATGACAGCTGGTTAACCGCTCAGCTACCAGATCCAATACGAAAGACATGCGCAATTGAACAAGCTGATGGAGCTTTGAAAAAAGGATTTCGTGGTAACGGCTTCTACTTAAACCCTAATTGCCATTTGGACTACGTAAAACAGCGCGTTAAAGACATCATGAAATTTGGTCACTTCAATAGTTTATTTTTAGATGTCGATGCGACCGCAA
The DNA here is from genome assembly GCF_054968605.1 of Pseudoalteromonas sp. G5_S1_14_S5. Taxonomy (NCBI): domain Bacteria; kingdom Pseudomonadati; phylum Pseudomonadota; class Gammaproteobacteria; order Alteromonadales; family Pseudoalteromonadaceae; genus Pseudoalteromonas; species Pseudoalteromonas sp. G5_S1_14_S5. The sequence continues at coordinate 4,952 of NZ_JBQKUM010000020.1, forward strand.
TGGCACGTGAAGACTACAGTGGCAATACCAGTGAATCGCAGATGCTTTCCGGTTTCAACAATCGACTGCATTGGGTAAGCGAGCAACCGTCACTAATATTGGGTTCCGAAGACGGCAACAGCTTAACCACCAGAGGCATTGCGTTTGCGCACGGCTTGGAGACGATTGGGTTTGGATGGACAGATAAAGAGATGAAACAAGACCGCCTGTCCCCCTACTTTCTGGGTCATTGGTATCCTGGTCATAAACCCGACTTTTTCTTCAAACCAGCAAAGGTTAAAGAACCGTACAAGTCGCTACTGTTTTCGCCTCAATATCGTGTTCCGCTTTACCAGGCTGTATTTCATGATGAAGTGATTAATACGTACCATTGGCACTCAGACAGTCTCAAGTTTACCGATGTGAAAACCAACCGTGACTTAACAGCCATGCTATATAACACGCCCGCGATGGTGCACTTAACCAGAGACGAAGCTCTCAAAAGTACAAGCCCGAGGCTCAGAGCGTTAAAACACTATCAAGATGGGTTTGAGCCGATACATGAACAGTTGTGGAATAAAACGTTGATTGATTTTTCATGGTTAGATACCCACGGTGCCGTCCAACAAACCACGTTCAGTGATGGCAGTAAGATCATCGCCAACTTCTCTGACCAAGCGTTTGATAAAGATGGCATCAATGTGGCTGCGGCTTCTATCAAAGCGATGTTAAGCAATGGAGAAATCATAATGTGGGAAACCAAACTTAACTGAATGTGATTGGTTTAGTCCCTTAGCTGTTAGCAGAAAGCTAAGGGATTGAGCTTTCGGTAATAACGCTCAGGCTCAAGCTAACCAAGCTACTTACGCTTTTGATTCTGAAACGCTGTGAGTAGATAATCGATAAATACCTTCTTGCGTTTCGGCATTAATTGTCTGTCGGCATACACCAAGCTTACCGAGACTTGAGGCATGTTGTATTCCGGCAGCAGATTCACCAGTCGACCAGTCTTAAAATGCTCCCTACAAATAAACTCAGGTAACACAGCCAGCCCTAAGCCATCGACACAGGCCGTTAAACACGCGGTAATCGTGTTTACTCGAAGCTGGCTTGGTAGCTGAATCAATTCAGACTCCCCATCGCCTAACTGTAATTCCCACTTAGGTAAACGTGCGGCTTTGTTTACCACCTCTATCATGCGAAATGGGATTTTTAGATCCTTTGGCGTGTTTATCGGACCAACTTGTTCTAGATATTTAGGGCTCGCCACTAACACACGTTTAGAGGTTGTTAGGTATCGAGAGACTAAACTTGAATCAACCAGCTCACCAATCTGTGCGTACAGGTCGATTCCCTCGCCGATAATGTCAACCTCACGGTTGGTTAGCTCCAAGTTCATCGTCACATTCGGGTACTCAAGCAGAAAGCTATGGATGTACTTAGCAAGCACTTGATGACCCAACTCTACCGGTAGTACTACATTCAATGGACCGCGAATCAGGTCTTGGTTTGCAGAGACTTCTAGCTCTGCTTGATTCATGATCTCTTGCATTTGAAGGCTCGACTGATAGAAACGCTCTCCTTCAGGCGTGAGTATCAAACTGCGAGTCGAGCGAGTGATCAGTCTCACACCTAAATGCTGTTCTAGCTCCGCTAATTTTCGACTCACTGTTGATTTCGTCATATTCAACACCTCAGCAGCGTACGTAAAACTCCCACAATCAACGACTTGTGTGAAAACAGTCACAGCATTTAAGTCCATAAGACCTCCGAAAACTACAATTAGTAAGATTTTTGCAACAGTGTTTCCCTTTTTTCCTATCTTATCAATCAATCAGATTCATTTACAATTCGTTACACCCAAATAAAAACAAAATGAGAAAAGAGAAATGGCAGAGAACAATACCGCTTCGCAACCAGTAAGCACAAAAAAACGTAAAAAAGCCCCGCTTATTGCCACTGCGATCATGCTGTCATTGGTTTTAGCTGGTGCTGGATATTGGTACGGTTACGGTCAGTACTTTGAGTCGACCGATAATGCCTACCTACAAGGAGACATTACCAATATCAGCCCTAAGGTATCTGGCTATATCGTTAAGTCCTATGTAACGGACAACCAATCAATTAAGGAAGGCGATCTATTGGTTCAAATCGATGATCGTGACTACCAAGCGGCGCTTGCTCAGGCTAACGCTCACCTAGCCGTCGTCCAGTCTGATGTAAAGAACCTCATCGCCCAACAGACGTTACAACGTAGCAAAATTAGCCAAGCAGAAAGTGGCGTTGACTCGGCCAAAGCAGAGTACGAACGTGCGATTCAACAAGTGCAGCGCTCTCGTACTCTATTAAAACGAAATTATGCTTCGCAAGATGAAGTCGATAGCATGGTCGCTCAACAAAAAGTAGCCCTTGCTGACTTAGAAGAAGCCAAAGCAAACCTGATTGCAAGTCACGACCAATTATCGGTTGTTGCCAGCGAAATAGAACAAGCCAAAGCATCGGTCACTGAAGCCCAAGCACAACAAGAACAGGCACAGCTAAACCTTGAATACACCAAAGTTTATGCGCCAACAGATGGCGTAATTGGTAAGCGAAGTGTTCGTGAAGGCTTATTGATTCAAGCTGGCTCACCGCTCATGAGTTTAGTGCCAAACAATCAAGTATGGATTGAGGCTAACTTCAAAGAAACGCAACTCAGTGGTATTCACAAAGGGCAAACAGTTGAAGTTGAATTGGATGCTTTCCCTGGGCAACCACTTGTAGGTGTTGTCGACAGCTTCTCACCTGCAACTGGCGCGAAGTTCGCACTACTTCCACCAGAAAACGCAACAGGTAACTTCACCAAGATAGTGCAACGTGTACCAGTGAAAATTACGATTCCAGACCAGAAAGAGCTAAAAGGTCGTCTGCTTCCTGGTTTGTCTGTGGTTGCGACCTTCGATAAACGAGGCTAGACCATGAGCAACGCTGGCGCTATCACCCCTACGAATGATGAGAATGAGATATCAACTCGCCATTGGATCGCCCTATTCGGTGGCTTGATTGGTGCGTTTATGGCGATCTTAGATATCCAGATCACCAACTCATCTCTTAAAGATATCCAAGGAGCGCTATCTGCGACCTTGGATGAAAGTTCATGGATATCTACGTCATACCTAGTCGCTGAAATGATCGCGATTCCACTCAGTAGTTGGCTCTCAAAAGCGCTAGGCAAACGTCGCTATCTAACATGGACTACAGCGATCTTCACCGTGTCGTCGTTACTGTGTTCATTCTCTTGGAACATGACCTCGATGATCGTATTCCGTGCGATGCAAGGTTTTAGTGGTGGTGCTTTGATACCACTCGCCTTCTCACTCGTTATTCAACTACTGCCTATCAACAAGCGTGCTATCGGCATGGCTTTGTTTGGTGTTACTGCAACATTTGCTCCATCTATCGGCCCCACGTTTGGTGGCTGGTTAACCGAGAACTTCTCATGGCACTACATTTTCTACATCAACATCCCACCGGCTCTGCTATTAATCACCATGATCCGATATGGCTTGGATGATGAGAAGCTCGACCTCGGCACGCTTAAACAAGCCGATTGGTTTGGCATCGCTACCATGGCTATGGGGCTTGGTTGTTTGGAAGTGGTACTTGAAGAAGGTAACCGTGAAGAGTGGTTCAACTCAAGTTTTATCATTACGTTGAGCATTATTTCTGCGGTGAGTTTGGTTTACTTCGTGATTAACGAGCTCCAACACAAAAAACCATTGGTTAATTTACGGCTCTTGCGTGATGGGCAGTTTGCGATGTCTTGTTTGGCGTACCTGATATTGGGTATGGCACTACTCGGATCTATCTACGTATTGCCGCTGTACCTCACTCAGATTCAGCAATACAACGCGATGGAAATCGGTAAAGTGCTTATGTGGATGGGTTTCCCTCAACTATTAATATTTCCAATCGTGCCTAAGCTAACTCAAGTCATTAAGCCCAAATACCTAGTGACCTTTGGCTTCGCGATGTTTGGTTTCAGTTGTTACGTAAATACCCACATGACCATAGACTTTGGTGGCCAACAGTTGATTTTATCAATGGTACTACGTGCGATTGGTAGCCCGTTCATCATGGTTCCACTTTCTTTAGTGGCAATGAAGAACATCAATAAAATGGATACGCCGGACGCTTCTACGCTAACTAACGTTATGCGTAACTTAGGCGGGGCTTTCAGTATCGCGATTATCGCTACTCTGTTGGACAACAAAACGCGTGAACATCTAGGTCATATTAAAGAGTCATTACCTTCAGTGAACCAATTGGGTTGGCAAACACTGAAGGAGCAACAGGCGTTCTTTATTCAATCAGGAAGTGACGCTGCAACGGCGATGCATCAAGCCCAAGCAAGTTTACTAGGAACCATGCAACGTGACGCGGCAATTATGGCCTACAATGATGTATTTCTTATGATGACCGCATTCTTGGCATTGGCTGCTGTGTTAATTCTTAGTATGCGTGATTAAGGTTGAAGGCTTAAAAACGCCGCTTGAATCGTAGATAAATACGATTCTAATTCAACAAAAAAGCAAGACTAATCACTTGCCTCTTGTGATCAAAAGAGTGTTGACCTTAGAAAGTTAAGGCTTAATCAGTCACCGCAAAGAAATACTCTCGATCATTTATAAATATTCTTTAATTACCAATAACTTACTAACCGCATAGATGTGAACTGAGCACCTTGACAATGTGCAACATGATACCTAAATTAAGAATATCATTAGTATAGAGGAAAATGGGTTTGGCCTTACTAGGAGACCTAAGGGTGTTAATAGTCGACGACTCTAAGAGTGCGACGATTCTGATCAAACAACAGCTTGCTAGTTTAGGCATTGCGCACGAGTGTATTTTCATTGCGACAGATTATCGACAAGCAATTAGAGCTGTCGAAACGCATGCGTTTCATGTTCTTCTCATTGATTATCACTTAGAACAGTCTTTTACCGGCTTTGAGCTACTAAGTATTCTGTATCGTAATCGTCTTATCGACCACACAGTTGCAACAATTTTAGTCTCCGGGGATATGCGCCAAGAAACAGTACTTACCGCCCTATCAGGAGAGGCTCACCATTTTATTTCTAAGCCAATTAACACTCAGGTATTAGGCAAAAAAATCAAAAGTGCTGTATTCGAGTCAAGACAAATTGACCAACTCAACAGCCTATACCCTATTACGACACGGGAATTGCTTAAACAGGCATTAGAAATAACCAGCGAAAAATCTAATGTTCAATTCGAAGCAACACTGATTGAGCACTTGATCGCAGGGAAGAAGTGGCAACTGCTCTCTAGTCTAATCACTCACTCTAAAACTAATATGCACCCAACCAAATTGGTCGCAGAAGCGTTAATTCTAGATAGCTTAGGAAAACCGAACTTGGCGATAGAGAAACTGCACAACTATCTTATCGTTCAACCATTATCCCTGAACGTGATTGATTGCCTCAGCTGTATTTATGAAAAACACAAGATGCTACTGCCCGCTTTAAAATTGGCTATTCGTGCATTTGAGATGACACCAAGTATTAGCCATCGAGCAATCAGAGCTATCGATTTGGCCGAAAACGCTGATAATACACACATGCTCATTAAGCTTGGGGAGATGTACGCAAGCCATATTTCACCCGCCGATATCGACGTAATTCATTCAATTGGAACCCATTTCAATTCCCTAAGAGCGACGTACCAAAGAGAAGCTCAAGTACAAAATAAACGTCTTTTGCTTGAGCACGCTTCCCAATTTACCGAATTGGTCAATTTGAAGCTACCAGCCAAACTCCAACAACAAGTATTAGCAAGCCTAGCACTATTCCAAAGCAATATATTGTTGATTGAAGGCAGCCCGTTAGTTGCGCACAAAAAAGTGATACGAGCGACTAAATTGTTAGCTAATCAGTTTTACAATCAACCGACTTCACTGCTATCGCAATTTTTACCTTTGCTATGCCACTTTGGTGAATACTCTCTGTATCACATCGTTGAGGAATGTTTGAAATTACGCGGTGAGGCAATAAACGATAAACTTGACTCTCGAAAAGACGATCCTTCGAATTGTATCAACATCGGAAGCTCAGGATCGATCCAAGAACTACGCGACTTTATTACCAATTATCCCTATTCAGTCGCCGCTAAGCTAGACTACCTTTACGCTGTCAATAACGCCTGCGCAAAGACAGACCTTTGCGACGAATACGTGGAAGATCTTATTCAGTTAGACCTTCCTCCTAGATGGAATCAATGGATTAGTGACTCATCAAAATATGGTTATTCCATTAAGCCGCCCAGCCCATTTTCAATATGCAGCCGACAGGAGTCTATATGCTAGATTTTGATGCTTTAAATGCCTACCTAGACAATGACAGAAATGTCATTTTTGCCGTGTTATCAACCTACCAAGAAGACCATGGCAATTCGTTACAAGAGATCGAAGAACTGGTACAACAGCAAGATTGGGGTAAGCTTCATTTTACGGTGCATACTTTAAAAGGCATTTTGGCCAGTTTTGGAGAAGAGACAGCAACCGTTGCCCTAGAAAGAGTTGAACAAAACACATTTAACAAAATAGCTCCAGAAGCTGAAGACCTTTCACTGATCTACCGTGAGATGAAAATTATTAATCAACAAGTCGATGAGGTGCTCTGCACCTATTAGTCTGGAAGTCATCCCGCGTATTCCATTTTGTCCTACTACAAGTAATGAAAATGAAAACTGTATACCAATCACCATGTATTAGAAAGAGAGTTTAAAGACCTCAACAAATGTGATTAGAGGTAAGAACTATCCATTCAATCAAAATAAGCATGTGAATCATAAAAACTTATACCCTCCCCACACTTCCCCAAAATTAACCCATACAAAGATTTCATACCACCTCTTTTACTCTATTGATTGTATATAAGAACAGTTGAATGGTACCTTATATGGCGATTACAGTCTGGAATAACCTTTCGGTCAAACATAAACTCTTTGGCTTAGTTCTACTTCCCATTTCACTTTTACTTTTCCTCGCAGGCAGACAAGCATATTTTTGGCGACACAGTTAACTGATTTTAAGGGCACCAATCAGTTATCTGAGTACTCTCGAGTGAAGGACAAATCAGTGACTTCTCTTCATTGATGTATGCAAGTTTAGACTACAGATTGAATTCGTTTACGCCTTATGTCGTTTAAGGTGCAGACTTTTACTCAAAAGAACACCTCACAGGCAAAAGCTATTTGATTGGTATCGATTACGACGTATTGCCGAACGTTTCCCTCAATGGTGAGGTGCAATACTTTGAAGCTGGTAAGACGAACGGCGCATTTGTTGAAGACTTCAATCCACTGACGGACTTTGATGATAAAGACGCAGTACTCTATACTATTATGCTGATTTTCGTGTTCTAACCTCTATCGAGAATACACATCACCAGTAAAACGAAAAGCCCAAAACAACACCTTTGCCTTGGGCTTTTTATCATCTAAAATTGTATTAGTACTTAAACAGTACTTTCACGTCCCCCGTTAGTGCCGACTCATCAACGTAACCAATGGCGTTGGTTTTTGACGCTACCGTTGTGATAGCTTCACTATAGTCTGCAACTTGAATAGGCGCTTCAGCTTTACCTGTAAACACTAGCCTTGACCAAGCAGATTGTAGCTGAGATTCACTACGCCCCGTTGCGACCTCATGGAAGGCAAGTCGCCCTTCTGAACCATCAACTAACTCTATAATTTGCGCCTTATTCCCGTTAGCCAGCTTGCTCTTTTTACCCATAAAGAGCTTTTTGACATCCGACTTCGACAATGAATCCACACCTGCATTGTTACCAATAACAACCATGCCTGCCGATACATTAAATGAAAGGACGGCCAATGTTATCGCTGATAATAAAGTTTTCATGTTGCCTCCTTAAAATACGAAATCTAGACGAGCTGAATAGACAATTGAGCTGTCTTCAAGGAAATTCCCTGTCGCCATAAATGGATTGGCTGCAGACGTCTCAACATTGGCTTGGAAGCCACCACTGGTATCGCGGTAATCCACGTAAGTCACGTCAGCCTTTAACGACATATTCTTAGCAAAGTCCCAACGGTTACCGATAGAGTAAGAGATACGCTCGTAATTCATCGTCTCTTTAACTGCGGTAATCGTCATGTTTTCACGTTCATCGTTATCCGTAGTTTCGACCCAACTTACAGAAAGGTAAGGCGTAAACTCATTAATTCGGTAACCGACCAAGCCTGAAACTGATTGATAGTCGTAGAATTGACCTTCAATTTGAACGTCAGCGGCTTCTACGTTAACCAGTAGATCGCCGTTATCATATTGCGCCCCCAAAGAGATAAACTGACCATCTTGGCTATCAAGTAAAGGAGCTAACTGGCGGCAGTACGGGTCCGTTGATGTATTGAAATCACAAGATGGGTTTGTTTCAGCAACCAAGTAAGAACCACGGAAAGTAAAATCATCAACGTTCCAGTTCGCGCTCAAACCATACAGTTGATCTAACTTAACCTCACCTACGATTGAATCTTCCTCATCGATAGTGCCAATACCAACCAATGGCTGCAGCAACAGACTTGAGTCTTCAAGCTCTATCGGAATCAGCAAGTCTGCGCCGGTATAACCTTTCAAAACAATGTTTTCATAAAGCTCTTGTGACGGTCTGATCATTGGATACGCATAGCCAAGATCTGTGAAGTCTGAATAGAAGAACAGAGGAAGACGAAGCTTACCTGCACGAGCAGTAAACGAATCGAAATCATAAGATGCGTAAGCCATCTCAAACTTTGGATCATAGTCATAGCGGCTATTAGCAACCACCTGCGTTACGAATTTAGCGCGCTCGTTGACTTGAAAGTCAAACTGCACCCCCGCAAGCGTCTCTTGTTCCCAGTCGAGTTTTTCGTCAGTGTAACCCGCATAACCTATGGCGTTATCTGACTTACCAATACCTACAGAACCGAATCCGCTAATACGAATATTGTCCATGCTTGTCGCATTAGCGCTAAACGCCATGCCTACGAGTGCAGCAACCACTGTCTTTCTCATAACTAACTCCATTGTTATGTTATTTTCTTGTTTTTATATCAATCACCCGAATTTCGGGTGTAGACCTCCCTCCTTTATGTTTCACGAACAAGGATAGAGAGGACAATTAGGGGCTTTTAACTCACTTTAAAGTGGCCAGTTAATGTTGATATGTTTCGAGTTACCTCTTGAATATCATGGGCGACAGCATCAACTTGTTTTACACTGTTGCTGGTGCCTTCTGCCATTTTGCGAATTTCTTCTACAAAGGTTTCGATTCGGGTTGAGGTCTGTTCTTGCTGCTCTGTCGCAGCGGCAATACTTTCGTTTCGTTGGCTGATTTCGGTGACATCTGATGTAATTCTTTGTAGTGAACCTTCAGCCACTAAGAACTTCTCTACACAGTCTTCTGCTTTAATAACGCTTTCAGAGATAATGGTCGAAGCCGTTTGTGCTTGTTCTTGAAGTTGTAAAAGTACCGACTGAATTTCTTGGGTTGAAGTTTGTGTCCGTGACGCTAACGTTCGAACCTCATCAGCAACAACAGCAAAACCTCGACCTTGTTCCCCTGCACGCGCCGCTTCAATGGCCGCATTCAGCGCTAACAGGTTGGTTTGTTCTGCTATCGCACTTATCGATTCTAAAATTGAACCTGCACTCTGTGTGTTGTCGTTCAGCTGTTTGACAACTTGCGATGCATTGCTGACATCGTTCGTTAGCTCTTTAACCGCAACGATGGTGCTCTCAACTTGCTGCTCCCCTAAGCTTGCTTGTTCACTGGCACTAGACGCAGAAGATGATGCATCATTTGCATTGGTTGCAATGTCTCGAGCAGCAAGGAATAGATGATTCAATGAGCTAGAAACTTCTTCAATAGAAAGGTGTTGCTTAGTAGAAAGATCGTTTGTAACTTGGCTCGACTTAACAAGAGAGCCAGAAATCGAATCCAGTTGAGTCACGTTGTCTATGGTATGGGTTACGTTCTGTTGTAGATGAGACACGAAGCTATTAAATGACTCTACTAATGGTTTAAGTTCATCATTTTTCTCGTGTTGAAGACGTACTGTTAGGTCTCCGTCTCCCTCAGCGATATCGTGCATCTTGTCGCTAATGTTTGCCAGGTCCGCTCGAATTCCTCTTACGACTAACCACCCGAAGATACACATAGCAAGCATTGCCACTGCACCAGAAACACTCATAATTTGGTTAGCCTGTTTATTATTGGCTTCTAAATCTTCAACAGCATTCTCGAACTCAGTTTGTCGGTCTGCACTGAACTCACGCATGCCGAGGGTTAAGGCATCCAAAATAGCGGTACTTTGTTTTGCCAAACGACCGGCCTCGCTGAGACTGATCTCCTCCTCGATCATTCCTTGGGCAATTTGGTAAGCAAGTTCAAAATATTGGTTGGTTTTATTTTGCAGAAGTGTCGATTCGCTCTGCAGAGAAGGATCCAGCGTGATTTGAATATTGAAGTTACTTTGAATCGCAGCAAGAGTTTGCTTGTTCATTTCCAAAATCTCTTCATCACCAAGCGTTACAGCTAAGTTAAAGCGCTCCGCCAATTGGGAGATCAGCACACTGTTTAACGACGCCGCGTTCATCACGGGATAAGTAACTTGATCAATTCGATTAACCTGCTTGGTATTACTAGTGAGTGTATTCCCACCGACAAATAGAATACTAATAAACCCTACTAACGAAACCAAACATAACGCCAAAATTCGATTTTTAATCGATAGTGTAAACATAAGCTTCCTTACTAAACAGTATGACAAACCGCACTAGTGATTTTTCGCACAATAACAGATCTGACCAGTTATTCAATCGGTCAACACAAAAATAGTGATAAATATATAGATATTGTTTATAAAATGCATCGGCCGACAAAATTAATATACAAATCATTAGCTTTAATTTCCAACCTCATCAAATACCGCTTAATTCCAAAACTTAGCATCCTGTTTAAAACTTAAAGTTTATTCGACCTCATACTCAACCAACATATTTAAACACACGTATTACATAGACTTAATGTCGAGTTGAAATATATAAAAACCGATTATTCAAACACCCTACTAATCATTAAATTCTCCACATGCCCTACACTTTAATAACTGTGTCAACATCGTCAGGTTTATGTAAAAAGGCGACAGGCTCAAGAACTTACTCTTTTTAATTCAGTCAACCTTAGAGCGACTAAATTAAACCTCTAATTGGAGAGCGCATGTGTATAGCAACTATGAGCTAGGCATTACAAACGATAAAAAGCCGCTTTCCTAGTACAGGCACCTGCGTTTATCGACGGTCTAGGCTCTAAACAAGCACGGCTTTGACCGTTCAGAATCTGGCAGCTTAAGAGAACCTATCGCACTTGGCAGGAATGATGAGTGGTCTCATTTGGAAAAAGCCTACAACGACATGGCAGGAAGGTTGTCTTAAGCTTATCTAGAACTGACTGAGGAGAAAAAGAACTTCGACTTTCTCTCCCACCACGACCCATTAACAGGGTTAGCGAACCGACTGTTAGGCACAAAAAAACTGGATGAAGAGAGTAAACGTTCACATGAACAGGATTCCTGTTTCTTGCTCATTTATTTAGATATCGACGAGTTTAAAACCATCAATGACTCTCTCGGTCATGGACAAGGTGACAACCTGCTTATCAATGTATCGAATATTCTAACCACCCTCGTTGGCATTAACGGTTTTGTTGCGCGAATGGGCGGTGATGAGTTTATGGTCGTCTTCTCTAACATCAGCTTGAGCGAAGGCGAACAGCTAGCAGAGCATTTAAACCAATCACTTCGCAAGCCTTACTATACCGAAGACAACTCAATATTTTTTGCGGCCAGTATCGGCGTATTTGAATACCCAACTCATGGCGCTAACGGTGAAACTTTAATTCGATACGCCGACACCGCCATGTATCACGCGAAGCGCAATGCCAGAAACCAGTACCGCGTTTTTCCCGATAAGATGACCCACGAAGTCAACGATCTAATCGAAACCAATATGGGGCTGAATCAAGCGGTTGCCAATGATGAATTAGAAGTGTTTTTCCAACCAAAAATCGATTTAGATTCGCAAGAGATCATTGATGCAGAAGCTCTTGTTCGTTGGCAACACCCGAAGCTAGGTCTGCTTTCACCCGTAGGTTTTCTGGAAGTAGCATAAAAGAGTGACCTAATTATCGACATCGATAAATGGGTATTTAAGAAAGTGGCGAAGCTGATTACTGAATGGCAACGTTCTGGAATCAATTTAGAAGGTTGACTTTCCCTATCAACTTCTCTACACAAATGTTTTACATGACCGATCTTGCGGAACAACTGCAACTCATACTCGACGAAATCCGCTGCAAACCGCATCAGTTACTCCATGAGATAACAGAAAGGGATATAATGCGAGATTTCGAAACCTGTTTGAGAACCATAGAAGTGCTTCATTCTAAGGGGTATAAGATCGCAATTGATGATTTTGGCACCGGTTATTCATCTCTTTCGGTACTAAAAAAACTCTCTGCTGACTGCGTCAAACTAGACCGTATTTTTATTGAAGACGTCAACTCATCCAAGGTCGATTACGAGATCATATGTGCGGTATTAAAACTTGCGCAGATACTTGATTTTTCAGTCATAGCAGAAGGGCTTGAAACACAAAGCCATGTCAAAACGTTAGGTCAGATAGGTTGTAAATGCGCGCAAGGCTATTTCTTTGCTCGACCATTGCCGATTGATGATTGGATCTCTTACTTTATCGGAAATTATAGTTTAACAAGCACACGCCTCTCCAGCACAAAAAGTTAACTTTGAGAAGTTTCTACTCCCCTTCAGGCCCCAGCATAAGTGAGCATCAGGAGCCACATCGCTCTTACATGAGCAAAAAACGCACAGGTGATAGACTCAGAAATTAGGTTTAAGTTAAGTTTCGGTGAATTTTACCAAATAAAGAGAAGGTAACTTGAAAAACTTCGTTTTGCGTGCAATCGTAAAATGTCCCACCCTAATAACTGTATGATTATGAAAATATTTAAATCTATTGCGCTGATCTCTACTATGATCGCAGCTCCACAAGCATTCGCTGACGTAAAAATTGAAGTTCCTTCTAGTGCAGATGCTCTAGTTGAAGTGTTATCGGTTAATGAAGCTAAACCTGATCTTGAGGGTGGTTTTTTCTCTTCAAGCAAAACGATCACCGTACCAGACGGTGTAAACCAAATCGTTTTCCAATATCAGCTTGCTTTTAGTCAAGGTAACGACCGTGAGTTTGTCGATAGTGACGCAATTATTGCTACTTTTGACGCTACAGACACAACAGTAACGTTCGACATGCCAAAGTTCCGCAACGCTAATGAAGCAAGAAAAGGCTTTCAGAACCTAGATTGGAAATTGGTTGATGAGAACCAAAATACAATCAATGTTAAGCAAGACAAATTAACCAAAGAAGGCATGCAGATTGGCCGTAAATACCCTCAAGAAGCGAAAGAATACAACCGTACAGGTGGTATTGCCGCATTAACGACAGGTGCTACAGCCGCTGCAGTTGTTCAGCCAGTAACACTACCAGCAAAAATTGATGGTAACGCATCTAATACGGCCGAAGAAATGTTGTACTTCTGGTATGAAAAAGCCGACGCTAAAACCAAGCAAAAATTCAAAGAGTTCGTGAACAAGTAAGCCCTATTTTTTGATCGTCTTAATGAAAAAGCTGGCATTCAATCACCAGCTTTTTTGTATCAATTTTAAGGTCACTACCTTTCCGCATTCACCCTATTAGTGCGCGTTTACACTATGTGTTCTCAGCAGAAAACACTTATCCGTCGATTTCAATTAACCATCCCATCAATTCATATTCAGCAGTAAGTACGCGTAGTGGCTTGATATTCTCGTTTTTATCCACTCACCTTAAGCGAATTCAAGATGTTAGATATTCAGGCTTTATTCTCGACATCAGCAACATATCAATGTAATTGCCATTTTTGAAGGTACTCAATCGCTTAGTCCCCTCTAACTGGAAACCGACGCGTTCATACAAAGCAATCGCAGCGTGGTTATCGGCATGAACCTCTAACTCTAGGCGGACGAGGTTTAGCCAATTATCCGACTGATTGATGGCTTCTTGCATCAAGGCTTTACCAACCCCTTTTCCGTGAACATCCGGATGAATGGCAATCGCAAGCCCTGCGCAGTGTCGGTCCCTTACTTTAGTCGTCATAAACAAGGTGATATGGCCTACGACTTTCTCGGATAATTCAGCGACTAAAGTAAAATGGTCTGAATGACCAAATAGCCGATCCACTTGATCAGAACTAAGGTATGGCTTTTGTGACGTGTTTTCTGAAACCGAAGGGCGGCGATAAATATCGAATAAATCTTGGCTATCAGTTGCTTCTAAATGCCTAATTTGTATATCCAAATCGCTTCCTTAATAAGTTCCAATGTATCGTCTAGATTTCATATTACGGATAGCAGCAAGCACCTACAACCATAAAAAGTGTAAGTGCCCGAAATAATGAAGTTAACATAGAACTTCACAGCTATGATGACGAGCTGCGTTAAAATTTATAGTCGATGCCGACGCTTGCCAATACCTGTTCAGAGTTATAGAAATCGATATTGGAATCAATGGTTCTTAGACCAAGTAACGTAATAAACGACCAATCTTTGTAACCCAACAATCCACTAATTTCATACGCTAAAAAGGCACCATACTCGTTCTCTTCACGAGTTTTTCCATAGATTGGGTTAGCTTCATCGTACTGACGGTCTTTCACATCTAAGGTAACAACAAAACCGTGTCGGCTAATTCGTTTAGCGTAGTTCAACTCGATACCGTAACTATCAAAGCTCAGAGCCCCCCCTTCCGCATCAGAATTGAAATACACCATAGAAGGTACTAACAAACCGGCCTGATTAGGCAGAATGAAACGATAGCCTGCTTTAGCATATAAATAAGCCCTTTCTCTATCGAGGAGTGCGGCTTCTTGTGAAGACAGACTTTGGGTACCTGATAGTTCATCATCAACATCAGACTCACCAATAGCAAAATCTGTTTGGAAAGCAGTGTCGCCAATGTTAGTCAGTTGTAGTCGTCCTACATTACCTTTCACATCGGTTTCGTTTCGATTGACACCAACGGCGTAAGGATCAGACCAAGCTTTACCAGAGATAAGCGTTGGTAACACGGAAACATCTAATATGGTGCCGCCAGAAAGTTGATGTCGATAACCAATCTCAAAGGCGATGGTACCGGTCGCAATATCTTCTCGGGTGGTACCAGCATAAACTTGGTGAGTAAGGGATTCACCAAAGGTGTATTTAACGGTTCCGAGAAAACCAAGTAACCCTTGATTCTCACCGTCACCTTCCATGGTATTGGTTGCTTGGTTTGAGTCTTGTTCAGTACTCAAATTACTGCTGTCAGAATAGAACCCCGCCAGGACACTAAAGTTACCACTAAAGCCCTCACTAGGAGCAAGTCCACTGTACGCTGGCATAGAAATGGTCGCGGAAAGTACTACGGGTAAAACAGACCTCATATTCAAATCCATTAGTTGAATAATTACTCACTAAATATATGTACAAAATTGGAATTACAACAAGTATTTAAACTTTAAACATACTCACTTTGTTGAGTTTTCAGGATACGACAACGTCTCCAGCGCGACGAAGATATGATCTACCGTACTCGGGTTTTCGTAACGAGCCTCGGAAATAACGAAAAACTGGTCTCAGTACTCATCTATCATTTAGTGGCAGGAAAATTAATGGCTAAAGAGATGGTGAAACTAGGCAGCGCAGTTACCGTACAGGGTGACCAATCAGAATTAGTGCTGACCATGGTGTTGTAATGATCAACAAAGCTCACGACGTAACCGAAGACGTTAAAACGAGCAACGTTGTGATACATGTCATTAAAGCTGTACTATTACCTAAGTAACAAATAATCAATAGGGGTAAAAGAGATTTAGGAGTTGTGACAATGTCATGCCTTTTTTCTATTCGGGCAGTAGATTTGGGCGTGTTACTTTAGATGTAAAATTGATATTGGGTTATACAAACAGTCAGCCAAATATCAGGAACGCGGCCATCGACACCAACTTGGTAAAAACCACCACCCAAATACAATCACCAATACTTGAATGCGTTGCCTTACCAAGTAGAAATACGAATAATATAAGCCCTAGTACCCATCCTACTGTCGGTATCATAGAGACTTAAAATCTGCCACCACAAACGACATTTTAGTTGCAATGTACATACAATATGCCGTGACTAGCGCATCCATAGCAAATGCTAAAGCTTCGATTCCCACGTTTTACTCTCACTCTTTTCAATCGAACCGAATAATACATTGAAATTAAAGAGGAAATCTTAGAAACTTGTAAAAACGTCATCCTGTCCCACAATTGAGACTTAGAGGTGATTTTTAACAATCATTTTCGAGATTTATTCTTTCGCATTCTCATATTTATGCCCGAATAAACAAAGGAATGAATTGATGACAAAAGAAAAGAGTGAAATAACCACAACGAACAGCGGAAACACCCCAGAAACCCCGGCATGCAGAGCTAAAACTCCGATTGCCAAAGAAAACATCGACACTAATGTATATATTTTTAATCTACTCACATGACTCATGAACAACACTCCTTGTATTCATTCAATCTTTTAGATTAGACAAATTGGCTAGCACACAATTTGAACTCATCGACAATTTCAGTAGATCAGCAAAATTTACCCTTAAAAAGGTTTAATATTCCTTTTAGGCCTGTTCCTCTTCACAATCTTCGCTCTTAACGTAAGCTTACTTGTCGACAATTTTTCCATCACGAAATTCGTCAGCGTTACTCCACGTATATCGACTTGCTGATCATTCACTACTTGAAAGCCCATACGCTCATAAAATGGCCTCGCGGTGATACTTACCTCTGAGAAGTAACGTGATACCCCACGAGCTTGCCCAATCGTGAACACATGCTCCATCAACGCTCGGCCAACACCTCGCCCCTGATATTTATGATGGCAAAAAAAATGGTCGACCAAGCCACTTGGCTGTAGGTCAGTATAGCCAACAATATGACCATCTAACTCAGCAACAAAAGGTTTTAACCTGTCCATGCGCTTTTGCCATAACGCAAAGTCAAAGCCACTTGGTGCCCAAGCCTCGACTTGTTCTTGAGAATAATCTCGTATGTTCACGTTGCGAACCGTGTAGAAAAAGATCTCCCATAACGCTTTGGCATCACTTTCTTGATAATTTCGAATTCTAACCACACTCTCTTCCTTTGTTCGCTTTCAAATTCTAACTAGTAGATTTGTTACTCTATAGTCTCGTATCAGTTAATACAGAGCTGAATTGGAACGCTCACTGACCCCGTTAAAAATACGTGTCATTAATGGGTACTTTTCTGAAACAAACTCATGATAAATATCCGCTAAATAACGTGCTAACTCATGCTCTGCTAAATCAGAAGGTATGATCACGTCATAAACTCGAGCACGTATCGATGTTTCTGATTCTCAATAAAGTAGCCACTCTTCGTTGTGCCTCAGTACCGACATTCTCTGATGAAAAACTTGAAATGTTAACCACATAAGCTCTTTATCTCTATCCGAGAATTAACGGTAAAACACCGCTAGCCATATCGTGACAGAATCTTTGTCAGTCCCCAGAACCTTGTGCTTTTCACCGGCGGGAATATTGAGGTAGTCCCCTTTCGACAAAGTAACAATACGACCATCAGAAAATTCGATCACGCCTTGCCCCTCGAGCACCAGAACCCATTCATGCTCCTCTTGATCGTACCAACCCTCCTCAGGAGAACTGTGTCCATGTGAGAGTATTCTCTCTATCCGAATATTGTCATTCACTATCAAGTCACTGAATATTTCATTAGGTATCGACGAAGGGATATCTGCGTAGATATTTGACATAGGCTCTCCTAATTTTTACTGAAACCTAGCGATAATTGGCAGTGCGCACACTAAGCCACGACATTCTTCCTAAAATAAAAACGATAATAACCAAGCAAGTTACTGCCAATAAATAAGGCTTCCATAACAACCGCTGTCGGAGAGCCAACTAAGTAATTATGAACAAGCCAAAAACTGGTGCCGATGATCATCAGTTCTCGAAGTCGACGGTCATCCTTGTTAAAAGCTGAAAATGTTTGGAACATTGATGCAAAGCAACTCAATACGCTGGTTAACCCTGAGAAAGTAAACGCTGTCGCAACAACAGACAGTGAACAAAACAGATATTTGAATTTAGGTGATGTTGAAAACACACTCGTTAAATAACGAATAGTGGCTATCATCATCAAGCATGCTGCAGTCCATTGTTCTAGCAAAACAAAGTGACTTGAAATCAGTACTCCTGCGAAGAATAAGCAGGTTACGATCTTCTTCCTCTCCTTAAATTGGAAAGATATAAGATCAAAGCAAATCGCAATGGCGACTAAAACTTGAGACAAATAAAAAACTGACACTGTGATTCCTTTTACAATATTCGGACAAGTTCAATGCAACCTCGCGAAATAAAACTACCGTAACATCAACAACCTAGCCCTTACCTTTCCTAACGACAAGTCCACTAAATTTTTAGCACGCCGCTGATCACCGTTTTGGCTGAACCCACTAACTTTATACGACCATTCACCAATAACTCAGTCGATACAAAGCCCCCGCGACGAGAAGCTTGGTATGCACGAAAACACGATTTTTTGAGTTTATCAGCCCAATATTGCGTTAAAGCGCAATGTGCCGACCCAGTAACAGGGTCCTCATTGTTCCCGACCCAAGGGGCAAAGTAACGAGAAACAAAATCAAGAGCTGCGCTTGATGATTGGCTCGTCACGAGTACGCCTCTGCCTGCCATTGTTTTTAAAGCGTCAAAATTCGGAGAGAGATCCAAGAGCACTTGCTCATTAGCCACCTCGATAAACTGCTTAGTATCAAATTCCATGAATGACACTACTTGGTCTTGCGCTATGCCTAAATGCTCTAAAAGAACTAAATTAGGCTCTACACTTGATAATTGAGAACCCGGGAAGTCTAACTCGATGGACGATTCACAAACTGTGGCAGTTAAATCACCAGATAAGGTCTGGAATACGATCTTATCACCAGCTTTTGCTAGTCCTTTTTCTTTCATCACATGAACCGTAGCCAAAGTGCCGTGCCCACACAGCTGAACTTCTACTTCCGGCGTGAACCATTTAAGAGTCATAGACTCCAACGCAAGGAAAGCCGTTTCTGGAACCGCCATCTCATCCGCAATAGAAAGCATTAATGCTTCTTCCAACATGTGTTGAGAAATACAAACACCCGCAGGATTGCCTTTAAAAGCTTGGGTAGTGAATGAATCCACTTGATATATTTCTAGATCCACAAGAGCTCCAATTCGTAGTTTACGTTTCAAACAGTGCCCACAATAAGCACAAAGCTCTTGTGCTACAAGTCATTCATCAAAACTTTTCAGTTCAATGGCAAAACCAATAAAGTGCTGATAAAAATAGAATTATATTCATCTCGTAGCTAAACTTCCTGTACGGCCAACTCAATATGACCAAATTCACTATGCCACAGATGTAGGTTTCATCCACTCGCCACGAGTCAGACACCGACATCTTTTTACGCCTCGCTCTTTGCTCTAATACGGGCGCAAATTATATAACTCAACTATTAATGGTGGCATGCTCTACAACAACACGCCGCTTACTCTGAATCTCTTCAATTTCACGATAACTGATTTTTTAGGCGAGATAATAACGTACGGTTTCGAGAATAACTTTAGAGGGGAAATGGCAGCCTTTAAACGTTAATAATCAGTAACATGAATGGAATTCAAGCAGAGCTTAACAGACTGTTCAACTTAAGGTGTGTAGCTATCAGGCCTCACATCATGGTACCGTTCGCTTCAAGAAAAGTTACATCTTATCTAAACGCTAAATTCAACAGCCACAATTTACATGTAAATAAGAGGTTCGGGCTTGTTCAACTCTGAATAAAGCTGTCGGCTACGCGACAGCTATTCGTATTTGGTACAAACTCTTTGGTAGCAAAGAGATTGGAATAAGTTTACTAACTAAAATCTCCCGCCAAACTACCACCCTCACATTTGAGTTTTGCGTCCGAAGCAAAGCGTATACAGGCATGGAATGACAATTAACACGACTGGCAGTGAGAATAAGAGTCCGTAGCCTAAGGTTAGAGACATTGGCCCCATGTACACATCAGTGCCGCCAATGCCATAAGCGAGTGGCAATAGTCCAACTACAGTGGTAATCGACGTTAACAGTATTGGTCTTAGTCGGCTGGCGGCAGCTTTAATTACTGCATCTATAACTTGTAAACCTTCCGCTTTGAGTTCATTAATGCGATTTATCAATACCAATGAATTGTTAACCACCACTCCTGTCATACCCAACACACCTATCAGGGCGAACAAAGATAATGGCTGCATGTGAACAAACAGTGCCATCAACGCAGCAACTACCGCAAACGGGATCACTGCCATGATCAATAGTGGCTGTAATAAAGAGCGAAACATAATCGCGAGTACAAAATAGATCCCGACCATAGCCGCAGGGAAAGCGACAAAAAAGCCAGACATAGTGTCACTTGTATTCTCAGCCTCACCGCCAATATCTAAGCGCACACTTGTTCCTGCTTGCTGTACCAATGCTTCTGAAAGTTGTTGGCTTAATTTACCTGAACTTGTCGCTTCATCCACTATTTGCGCACTTACCAGTACTTGACGGTCGCCGTTGTAGTGTAAAAGTTCACGCGGAGCCTGCACCTCTTGCACTTTGGCAAGACGGTTCAGAGGTACTTTAATCCCACTAGGTGTAGTAATCTTTGTCGTTTTCAGACGTTCAAGATTGCGATATTCCTCATCTAATAAAACACGCAAATTCACTTCTTGATCGCCAATCCAAGTTGAGGTGACACTCTCACCATCGAAAGCGATACGCAGCGTGGTCGCTAGGTCTTGAACCGTCAGGTTGTAACGAGCGAGCCATTCATATTGTGGCAGTATTTGCAGTTGTGGATCGGTAAGCTGTTCGTTATTCGTCACCTTATCTAAGCTTGGTTGCTCTTTCATCCAAGCCATGACGAGGCCAACCGCATGATTGCGCTCTGCTTCATTATTACTGATCACACGAATCTCAATAGGCTCGCCCGGAGGAGGCCCACCAGCGTCGACCGTGAATTTCACAAAGTTAATCGCGGGAACGTCTTTCAATTTCTCGTTTAAACTGTCGGCTATCTGATTGGCGGTTCTATCACGTTGCTCAAAGTTGGTCAGCGTCAGTAAACCATTACTTGCCGGGCTGCCATAAGTCATGCGATAAGAAACTAGCTCATTGTCACCAAGCTGCGCAATCGTCTCTTCAAACACTGAATGCGCTTTACGTACCTGTTTTAGCGATGCTCCCGGCGCTACCTCTGTGTATATTTCTATGTATTTTGCCGTTTCGCTTGGGAAGATATCCAGCTTAAGTGTCGTCAATAGTAAGCCACTCCCGGCAAGTGCGAGAACAGCGACCAGCAATACAGACTTTTTCCATTCTAAACAACGAGCTAAAAGAGACTGGTATTGGTTAATCACACGGTTGAAACGTTGTTCTTTTTGTTTTTTCTTCTCTTCTTTCTTTAATGAATTCGCAAGGTGAGCAGGTAACGTAAAGGTACACTCAATCAACGAGAACAGAAGTGCCGCGATAACGGTAATTGGGATCACCATGATCGCCTTCCCCATTGTTCCGGGGATAAAGAACATAGGGATGAACACAAGCGCGGTGGTGGTTAAGCTCGCAATGATAGGACGAATCACGCTTTGCACACCTGATTTTGCCGCGTCTAACGGTGCTTTACCATTTTCACGCTCTTGGTAAATACTCTCGGCAACGATGACCGAGTCATCCACAATAATGCCGATTACCAATAGCATTGCCGCAAGTGTGATGCTGTCTAGATTCATACCAAGTGCTGGCAACACCGCCATGACACCAAGTACACAAAATGGAATAGAAACCGCAACCCAAAAAGCGACCGCACGTTTTAAAATCATGCTTAATACGATCAGAACAAGAACCAGACCGACACCACCGTTGGTTGTGACGATAGAAAACTTATCACTCATATCGTCTGCAAGATTTAAAGAGATAGGAAACGAGAATTGGCCGTTAAGACGCTCGTTTTCGTTTTCAAGCAGCGCTTTCACTCTGTCGATAGTCGAGATGATATCGGCGTTGGCACTCTTCGCTACGGTAAACACAACCGCCCTTTCGCCATTCACCATGCCTAATTCTGTCGCTTTTTCAAACGAGTCAGAAACGTACGCCACATCGCCTAAACGAACGGTTTCCCCAGTAGGTAGCACCTTAATAATGGTGTTAGATAACTCTTTAATGGAGTGAATTTGAGTGAGCGTTACTATGCGTTGTTCGCTGTTCCAAGATTCAACAACGCCGCCAGACAATGAAAGGTTACGTGTATTGATCGCTGATGTTACATCGGCCAAAGCCAGCTGGTAGCGAGATATTTTGGACGGATCAACTTCAATCCAAAACTCTCGCTCGGTAAAACCAGACATTGAAACCGTGCCAACACCTGCAACATTGCGTACTTTCTTCTCTAAATCACGAACGTAAATTTGCAGCTCTGAATTATCAAGCGCTGTTGTAACGCCAAACGTCATCACTTCGAACGAAGAAGTGCTTTTTTGCGCCACAAGCGGTGGGTTAGATATGTCTTTAGGTAGCCCTTGCACCCTATCAACGGCCTGTTGAATGTCACGGACGGTTTGCTGAATGTCGTACCCTTCGTCCAGTTCAATACTGATGTATGACTGACCATCGAATGATTGAGAATTGTACTTTGTCAGTCCCTGCACTGATTTAAGTTCTTTTTCGATTCGATTCGTAATGTTCAACTCAATATCCTGCGCTGATGCGCCTGGGTACTGGGTTGTAATTTCGACTTCAGCAAAGGCAATATCAGGCAATTCTTGAAGCTTTAATATACTCATCGAACCAACACCAATCAGCAGAACCATGATGGTGATAATACGAGCTAAAAAGCTACGCTCTGCGAAGTAAGCAAGAAAGTTATTCATGGTTCATGCCCTACTTATCTGTCGTTGCGTGAATGGACATACCCGGCTTGAAAAGGTGCTGCGCATTATCGATTTCAACATCGACAAAATAGGCAAACGTTGCAGGGTCAAGTTCGACACTAATGCGGTTAATTTTTGCGTCGATACGCTGAGCTGGCTGAGCCTCTGACCAAACTTGGATCGGTTGACCCACGGATAGCTCTTGCAGGTCAAACTCGCTTGCAAGTAAACGAACGTTCAGTCGTTCAATATTGGTGAGTTTGTATAATAAATCCCCTTGATTGACCCAAGTCCCATCATCAACCGAACGCTCGACGACATAGCCATTTATTGCTACGTACACTTGAGTATTCGCAAGATCTAACTGCGCTTTTTCCAGTTCTATTTGAGCCAATGACAAATTCGCTTTTGCGGCAGAAAAGTCGGCTTCTGCCATATCAAGTTCATTCTGAGACAGGCTGTTTTTTGATCGCAATTCTTGATAGCGAGCATAAACCGACTGTTTAATATCTAAGTCTGCTTTGACTAACGCGAGGTTTGCTTTTTGCTTACGCACCTCAAGTTTAAAATCTTGATCTTTAATTGTGGTTAGCTTTTGGCCTTTAGTGACCATATCTCCGGTTTGCCAATTAACGTGCTCTATGACACCACTGACTTCAGAGACGACGTTTAAAGGAGCGGTACTGGTTGTTTTACCGATAAGGTCAACAGCATTGCTATGGGGTGCAAATACCATTGCACTCATCAAGCAGGGTAATAATTGTTTTTTCATCATGGCCTCCCAATTTGTAATGAGGGTAGCGTAAAGTCATGAATGTCGAGTTTTTGTGAAAGTGGGTTTTACTTAACCATTCAAACGAACGCGATTTCACATAAATTCGACATAAAATAGATATGATGAAAACCCTATAATTGAGCACATAATTTAAAAACGAGAGAACTGAGAGAACTCGCCATGCTTGAGAACAGTCGAATTCTAGTCGTTGAAGATAATGAAGAACTGCAAGGGATCTTAGCCGACTTCTTAGAGGTAAAAGGCGCTGAGGCAGATTTCGCAGATAACGGAGAACTTGGATTAAAACTGGCCTTAGAAAGTGAATTTGATGCCATTATTCTCGATGTCATGATGCCTAATAAAGATGGTATGCAAGTCGCTAAGGAACTTAGAGAAAATGGATGTACGACGCCCATCCTTATGCTGACCGCACTAAATGGCCAAGACGACCTAATTATTGGCTTTGGTAACGGTGTCGATGACTTTGTGAGTAAACCCTTCCAATTTCCCGAATTAGAAGTTCGTTTGTCTGCATTGATTAAACGGTTTCGAGGTCAAGTCGCTCCTGCCACTCTATCATTTGGCTCATTAGTCATTGATGAAAAAACCAAGATTATCCAACGGGAAGGACACAAGTTAGCGACTACTCCAGTTATGTACCAAATACTCCTTGAACTGGTAAAAGCACAAGGTGAACTAGTCTCTCGTGATGCTTTAATCCATCAGATATGGGGCTATGATAGCCCTGATAAAGATGTGCTTCGCAGCCATATTTATTTGTTACGTAACACACTTGATAAACCGTTTAAAAAAGCGATGCTAAAAACCGTTCCTAAATTTGGCTTTCGTTTGGAGAATTGATGTTTTTTACCGGGTCGAAAATAGCAGAAAACAACATAGAGAACGTCAAAAAGCGTTTGATCCGCCGGTTTGCAAGCATCGCATTTTCAACCTCCTTTCTGGTTTTTTTGACCTTCTCGTTGAAACTAGCGAAGGAAGAAGATAACCAGATTGCACGCTATTTAAGCTCCTTTGAGGGTTTCGCTCAACAATATTATCAACGAGCCCCCCAAAGTAGTATAGCTGTTAGCCCTAATGTTACTGCCTATTACGACTCTGCTTTTTTACCAGACAACATAAAAATGGAGATGCCATACGCAAAGGACGAAGTTACAAAAGTTCTTCAATACACTGACGATGGCTTTATGGTATACCACTCTACCTTTTTATCGAATAGAAACGAGATCCCCTTGTATCTCACAATAGATACAGTATCGCTCGATTTTGGCGATGAAAATTGGGATGTCTTATTGAGCATATCCACGTTACTAATGCTATTTCTTGTCGGGGTATTAAGCGTTTCGACTAAGCGAATGTTTGATGAACTCATGTCACCAGTAGTCGAGTTGAGCCAACAGCTAAGAGACGAGGAGCGATCGCAGTTTTCAGTGTCGGAAAATACCATTGACGAGATTAAGCAATTGACCAATCACCTCAATAGCTACACACAAATGAAAGAAAGAGTGGTGAAACAAGAAATGATGTTTGCAAAATACGCGAGCCATGAACTGAAAACACCAATTGCGATTATTTCAGGTGCGGCGAACTTACAAGCCATGAAAGAAGCAGACGCAGAATTTCAGGCTAAACAACGCCATAGAATTATTGATGCAGCGGACAACATGCAATCGACCGTTGAGATTTTACTGAGCATTGTCAAACAAGAGAATGCCGCATCTAGCGATGAAGTATGGGCAGTCAGTGAGCAAGATATTTCTATTTCAGAACTCAGTAAAAAGGCAAAACTCGGTGTGGAAGTAACGCTACGTATTGCAGCAGATACCACACTCAATTTCCCGTTGCCTGTACTTAAAATGATGCTGAAAAACATCGTCAATAATTCAATTCGATTTACAGAAAAAGGCTCGATTAACATCTACGTTGCAAGTGACCAAATTTCCGTTCAAGACACAGGTTCCGGGTTATCCGATAAGAATGAAACCGAGCATGGCTTGGGGCTTTTGATTGTAAGGCGCTTATGTCATCTATATGGCTGGTCCTTCAAGTTGAAAGACAACATGAATAGCAAAGGGTGCACTGCGAGTTTAAATCGAACAACAGATAGCTAAAGCTCATGGTAGTCGTTATAAGTCCTGAAATGTTCTAGGCATTTCAGGGCTCGGTACACGTCATCACTAAGTTCGACTCCCCTTCTCACAAAAAAACGCATCTCCTCCTCTGAAATAGACATTTATTCGACATCCCACTTTTTAAAGTTGAGTTCCAATTAATCAGAGATGTTAATCATGAATAAAACGACCCTTTCACTTTCCATTATAAGCTGTTTTGTGAGTTATTCTTCAATTGCGGAGCTGGCGCCAGAAGCTGGATTTGGTGGTGAAATTTCTCTCAATACTGGCTATATGTCTCAAACGTCTAACTTCAATACTGATGTTAAAGATCCACTATCGGATCTTAATTCTGAAGGTGAATCCAATGGGCAAATGCTTGTCGCACCACTAGGACAAATCAATTACACGTTCGGACATCAGTTAGATAAACAGGTATACATCGGTACTTCGCGTGAAGATATCGCCGTTGGTGATTTCGCTTTTGAAATTGGTTATAAACAAGAACTCGAGTCTGGCATGGTGGTTGACGCATCATTTCTTCCTACTGTGGTATCAGGGGAAACATGGAGCGACCCATACGCCATTACCTCCGCACGCCAAGTAACAGACGAAACAGGCAACGCCTATCGATTAAAGCTGGAATCGATTGCCGGTAGTGACTTCACGTTGGATATGGCCTACGCCAACATTGATGTGAAAGATGAAGCATCTGGCTCCGATTTGAGTGCATCAGAGCAAGCTAAACTTCAGCGCGATGGCAGCGTTATGTTCGTTAAAGGTGAGTATAAATATATGCTCAATCAGACGTCAGGTTTGATTCCATCTTTAAGCTACAAAGTACGCTCTGCTGATGGCGAAGCGATGGCCTATAAAAGCTATGGGACAGACATCACCTACTTTAAAGTTTTAGATCGTCATCAGTTTGCACTAACGGCTGGCTACGAAAATCGCAGCTACGATGGATCTAACCCTATGTTTAACGAGACTCGCAGCGATAATGAAGTAAACCTGTTCGCTGCCTATGAGTATGACCAATTTATGGGCTGGGAAGATGTCTCGTTTATCTCGTTCGCAGGTTACGGAAGCAGTTCTTCAAATATTGATTTCTACAATGAGTCGGAATACTTGCTTTCAGCGGGTGTTAATTATAGGTTTTAAAAACAAAAGTACGGCAAGTTAAAATACAACTAGCTATTTTTCTTAAATCATTTAGTGGCACTTTCGAGCGAGAAAGTGCCACGAGTAAAGATTCAATCTGAGAATTTTGGTAAATTAGCAAACCATCAATTACTCGAGAGGGGGCTCTTCCACGCTTGGATAGTGGTATAAATCACAACTGGTTCATACGGGGGAATGTATTGCATAAGGATGTACATTTGCAATATTACAACTTTTCATCCTTTTTCTGTGTGCAGTTTGTAGCTGGTTCAAGTTGTATTGAACCTTTCGCTAGCCATTTCATTTCACCATTTTCATCTTTAATTAATTGTAGTTCGGCCTCGCCATCGACTAATACAATTTGCACACTACGCCGTCTGATCTCATTCGCTCCACCTTTTGCTAAAATCGCGGGGGCCTCACTGGGCTTAAAATAGAAAATATGTAGTTTTTTATTAGCTGGAAGGGACATAGTGGTACCAGTCATGCTTACCTTTGCTTTTCCGATATACGCAGATGCTCCGGGTAAATCATTGTAACTAGGGCATCCCTCAGATGCATCAAATACTTTAAACCTAGCAAAAGCACTTTCATAATCTGAGCTCTTAAGGTTCAGCTTAACTTCTTGTGAAAATTTATCCGATACACACCCAGATATCATAAATAATAACGTTATGACAACTAGTATGGACAACTTTTTGTGCATGATAGAACTCCTGTATTCTGTGTTTGCTTAAAACCAGATACATCATTAGTTGATTAAACATCTAAATCTGGAGGCTAACATGAATATCGTCCAGATTTACAATGAATACAGCTATTTTCCTACTAAAAGGTTAAGAATTAATTTGTGCCATCGACTCGCCTTTCTTGTGACATATAAACAACTAAAGGTATGGAGAAAGTAAAAACGACCTGCAAAGTAACGCCACCATATACAGACTCTCCTTCACTCGATGGAACCGCTGTTGTGATTTCAGTTTGAGGTAACTGCAGGAGCTACTCTCGGCTTAACTCGTGTTTTTGTCCTAAATGGTCAAAGACCGTTAAATTTGCTGCTGCAAAAATTGGAAATGAGCACAAGTAAAGGAAGGTAAGAAGAGTAGTTCTCATTTAAAACCCCATTTAAAAGGGTCACTAAGTTGAGTCTAGTTTAAATTGTACGTATGACTCACCCAACCATGGCTTGATTTGTCTAGAACATTCACTCATACCCGCCCAAACCGTATTTCGACGATCAACAGAGCCTTTTAAATAAAACAAGCTCTTTTACTCCCTCAGTAATCCATTTCCCCGTGTGAATACGTACTGACTGATAAAATTGACAAGAAAGATTGGTCATTTAGTAGCGATATTCCGTGACACTGCATAACCTTTAATCGAACGTAAGTCATTTTGAGAGCCCAACAAACTGCTGTGAGCCGTTATCAATATCGCTAGCCTGTATTGTTTGGCTCTCTAAGTCACTTACTCAATTCATAATCAAGGGAATCGATAATGAGTTTAAATAATCGAAAGTTAAACCCCATGACGGCACTGTCTCCCCTCTTAATGACGTTGGTCATGTTTCCTGTTTCAGCTGAAATCAACCAAGAACAATTCGAATTAGGTAAACAAAAATCTAAGGTGTGTATGACTTGCCATGGTGATGATGGCATTTCAACACAAGACTCATACCCAAACCTTCGTGGGCAAAAAATGGGCTACCTAATCTCATCGTTAAAAGATTACCAAACAAGAGAACGAACCAGTGGACTGGCGGTTCTTATGCAACAACAAGCTGATATTCTCTCGGACCAAGACATCCGAGATATTTCTTATTTCTATTCGAATCTCGGTAGCGAATCAAATTCAGTGAGCGACTCTAGCGCAATCAGCAATTAAAATCCTAGGCAAGGAGCCTTGTTATGGAACAAGTGACAACGCAGTACAGCATTAAGGTGGTGAAACACTTCATTATTGCCTCCCTAACTTGGGCTATTTTAGGCATGATCATCGGTGTGATTCTCGCCGCACAGCTGTATTGGCCCATCTTAAACTTCGACTCAGAGTACTTTCAATTCGGTAGGCTCCGTCCCTTACACACCTCTGGCGTTATATACGGGTTTGTCGTCAATCTATTGATGGGGACATCGTTGTACATTGCTCAGCGAACTGGGCATTGTGAGCTCTTCAATAAGAGCTTGTCGTGGATGGTGTTCTGGGGCTGGCAGCTCGTGTTACTACTGGCGCTCATCTCTCTGCCTGCTGGTTACACCACGTCAAAAGAGTACGCAGAACTAGAATGGCCAATTGATTTACTTATCGTACTTGTTTGGGTACTTTATGCTGTGTTGTTCTTTGGCACGATAGCCAAACGAAAAGTCGACCACATCTTTGTTGCAAACTGGTTCTTTGCAGCGTTTATTATCGTGATCGCGATGATTTTCATCGTTAACAATCTCGCAATGCCCGTTTCGGCAATAAAGTCCTATTCTGTCTTCGCAGGAGCTCAAGACGCCATTGTACAATGGTGGTGGGGACATAACGCTGTAGGGTTCTTACTGACGGCTGGCGTCATCGGTATGAACTACTATTTTATACCCAAAGCGGCTGACCGCCCTATTTATTCTTACCGATTGTCCGTGATTCACTTCTGGGGCTTAGTTGGCTTCTACACTTGGGCGGGAACTCACCACCTCGTCTACTCTTCCGTTCCGGTGTGGGTACAAAACATTGGTATCGTAATGTCACTGATCCTATGGTTACCATCTTGGGCGGGTGCGTTTAACAGCGCGATGACTCTACTGCAAAACAAAGAGAAACTTAAATCGGACTACATTCTCCTATTCTTCTTTTCGGCGATTCTCTACTACTGCTTAGCGACATTCGAGGGCCCACTGCTCGCGATTCGTTGGTTCAACATGGTTGCACACAACACCGAATGGATCATTGGTCATGTACACTCTGGCGCGCTCGGCTGGGTGGGCATGTCTGGTATCGCTGTCTTCTACTACTTTATTCCGCGATTGTGGGGAAAAACCGACCTCTGGTCACCAAATCTTTTGAAGTGGCATTTCTGGCTCGCACACGCTGGTGTGGCTATCTATGCTATCGCGCTTTGGGTAGCTGGCGTTGGTGAAGGCTTTATGTGGCTCACTCAAAATGACAACGGCGAACTCGTATATAGCTTTGTGCAAGCTATGGACTTCAAAGCACCTTGGCTATTCCTGCGCTTCTTTGGTGGCACTCTATTCGTTCTTGGCTTGTTCTTAATGGCACTGAACCTTTACAAAACGGTGCGTATGCCAGCAGAGATTGATGTTAAACGCACAGCAAATGGGGAGGCATAAATCATGAGTAAAGACTTTACCCACTCGTTGGTCATTCTAATTTTGACCACCGTAGTCGTCGCCTCTTTCTCACTGGTAGTTTGGGTGGTCCCAAACATCGTTCGAGGTGATGATATTGCTAAAAACAGCCTCGCTGTACCGTTAACCGCTATTGAGCTAGCCGGTCGAGATATTTACATCAGCGAAGGCTGTCACGTCTGTCATACACAGATGGTGCGTCCTCTTGATCCAGAAATAAAACGTAACGGACGTCCAAACAAAGAAGCAGACGATATCTATGAATTTCCTAACTTGTGGGGTTCTAAACGTACCGGACCTGACCTAACCAATTTAGCAAGAAAGTACTCTGACCAATGGCACGTGTTACACCTAATCAACCCTCGACAAGTCGTGCCTACTTCTATTATGCCATCATACCCTTGGCTGTTTGAACAAACGCTCACAGGAGATGAAATCAGCGCGAAAATGGAGGTATTACGTACGCTAGGTGTTCCGTATACCGACCAAGAAATTGGTGATGCAAGACTACAAGTTAGAGGAAAAACCAAAGGCGAAGCCTTAATCCGATACCTGCAAAGCCTAGGTAAAGATACGTCACAGGAGGTATCACAATGAGCACATTTTGGAACTTATGGGCGGCAATTTTAACCGTAATATTCTTTGTTCTAATGGTATCCGTTGTCATTAAATATTGGCGTAGTAATCACAAGGCCGACGAAGACCACACCGTTGGCACCTTCGACGGTATTGAAGAGAAAGATGCACCGCCACCTAAATTACTGTTTGTCAGTTATGCCGTCGCTTTCTCGCTCTCCGCAGGCTACCTCGTGCTATACCCTGGGGTCGGAGAATGGAAAGGCTTAGTCAATTGGCAGCAAAGCGACGATAAACTCAGTTCGCCTACCACAACCCTTGAGGAGCAGTTTGCACAAACAAGTGAAACCACTTTAGCTGGGTTAGCAGAGGTACCTGAGATCGTAAACAGTGGTAAGATCTTATTCCAAACCCATTGTGCTGCTTGTCACCGAGACAACGCTCAAGGGCAAAAGCACTTCCCTAACTTGATCGACCAAGAATGGTTATATGGTGGCAGTGACGAGGCCCTTATTCATTCAATTGCCAAAGGGCGAAATGGCGCGATGCCAGGTTGGAGTGAAATCATGCGCCCGGATGAAGTGGCAAAAGTCTCTTACTACCTAGCGTCCTTGAATCAACGCCACACCGATGTCCCTGAGGTTAAGGTCGAATTGGGTAAAAACTTGTTCGTCCAATACTGTTCTTCTTGTCACGCTGATGGCACGGTTGCCAATCCTGAGCTTGGCATTCCTGATCTATCCGATGATAAATGGTTACACGGGGGCAGCATTGAAGAGATTCAACATACTATCAACTATGGCTTAAATAACCTGATGCCAGCGTTTGATAACCAACTTACCGAAAACGAGATACTGGCTTTAGGCGCCTACATCCGACATGCAGGAGATGCTGAACAACAAAGGGTTGCAAGCTTAAACGCAGAGTCTGTTGAGCGCGGGGAGTACTTGGCGCATGCTGGCGACTGTGTCGCTTGTCACAGCGCAGAAGGTGGTGAACCCTTTGCGGGAGGTCTACCCTTTGTCACTCCTTTCGGCACAGTTTATTCAACCAACATAACGCCTCACACTACCGAAGGTATCGGAACCTATGATTTCGATGACTTCAGAGCCGCTTTGGTTGATGGCAAAGGTAAAGATGGATACTTGTACCCTGCTATGCCTTACACCTCGTATCAATATCTGACCGATCAAGACATGGTCGATTTATGGGAGTACATGCAATCCATCACAGCTGTACCAAGACGCAATGACGACAACAGCATGATGTTCCCGTCTAATATTCGCCTAGGCCTGCTTGGTTGGAATATCGTATTCATGGATACCGATCCGGTCGACTATCAAGTACCAGAGGAACTCAGAGATAAGGTTGATGACGTCAATAAATGGCAACAAGGTAAATATTGGGTTGCAGGGCTCGGTCACTGTTCTGAATGTCACACGCCGCGTAATATTGCCCAGGCATTGATACCAGAGCGTATTTTCCAAGGTAACTTAATCGATGGTTGGAATGCTCCTGATATCACTGCAAACGAGCTGTACATCGATGGTTGGGATGAGAAAACACTTACCGACTTCCTACACACAGGTCACTCAGACAAAGGCACGGCTTTCGCTGGTATGGCTGACGTAGTAAAAAACAGCCTAAGTTTGATGACGCGCGAAGATATTGAATCAATGTCGTACTACTTACTTAGTGGTGATACCAACAACACCATAAGTAGTGACGCGGTACCGTTGGAGCCGAAAGGCTTTGATGAAGAGTCATACGCCGCCGAAATCTACACGACTTATCGTCAAACTTGTGGTGCATGTCATGGTGATGATGGTAAAGGGCGAGACCCTATCGCTCCTACTCTGTTGAACAATGGTATCATCATGCACAGCGATCCATTCAACACCATTGCGGTAACGGTCAGGGGCTTACAACCTACGTATCTCGACAAAGACAGAAACTTCATGCCAATGGCGAGCTTTGAAGATGTCTTATCGGATCAAAGACTCTCCGAGCTAATCACTTTCGTCCGATTGCATTTAGGTAATAGAGACGAACCAGTCACAGCAGAGCATGTTCGAGAAGTGAGGGAAACTCTAGAAGCGGCGGGTTACGCTGGCGGCTTACATACTACACCAGACATGTATGACCGAAGAGATAACACCATCCACATCCGTTAGCATTAGCTCAATTTATCGAATCTTAAAAAAGGAGACCTTAGTGTCTCCTTTTATTTTGCGTTTCAAGTGCCCGTTGTCACTACAACACAATTGTAACTAGCTGATTACACGATTAAGTAGACTTGCACATAATGAGATCAATCTCGCAGAACAAAAATGACACCAAGTGCATAATACGCAAAATTTTATAGTGAGTTACTAAGGACTGATATGGATACAACTACACTCATCTACGAGACGTTGGAAGGTCTATCGAGCGCGAAGCCACAGCAACACGCTCAAATCCGCCAAAATCTATATAACCATCTAGATCTATCATTTGAGAAGCAGTTGGCCTTGTATTCATCCGTTCTTGGCCCAGCAAGTGCTGGTAGATTGACCGATTTAGACAGTGCGGTAATGTCTGCGCGCAAGATTGTTGGCTTAGGTGACAACTAATCTGTCTTCCAAGTGAATTTTGAAAAAACGCTGCCTTATGCAGCGTTTTTTATGCTTCAATTTGCCGCAGGTACAACTTACCACTGCTACCCATTCTCAACGCTCTATCCGGACGAATAGCAATTTAGAGTAATAACCTCGAGCGTTGATAAGTGCAATTTGTCGAAATTTTCAAGTTGCGACCATTCTCATTTGGTTAATCTTATGTTCCATTTTTAACAGGTGTGTAACGACAATAATGGCGCTAATGTTAGTAGCACGTTAACCACACAGCGGATGGAAGAATGATGAGAGTACTTATTGAATACACACAGACAGGCAAATATCGTGATCAAGCTTGGGAAGCACTAACCATTCGCTCGAAAGGCGAGATTCAAGCTGTGACCCCATCTTACGCGGCTCAACTAATCGAACAAAATCGCGCCTGCTTAACCACAACAGAACATCAAGATATCGTCATCCAACCTTAATGGCTTATTGAGCTACCCCTCCTAGTTCCTTAAATCGAATAGTTCGATGACCTAGCAAAAACGCTACACGGATGCAGCGTTTTCTTTTTTCTAACGTCGCTTATTTTTAACGCCTTTATTTCAGATAAGGCTAGCGAAATTACTTTGGCAGATTCTCTAATGCTTCAACCATGGTCATCAGTTTGTCTACGATTCTTTCACCGTCTGCTCGTAAGCCGTTGTGCTCGTATTCATTAGTGATCCACGCTTTTGAGTTTGGAATGTTCGCCAGTGTTTCACGGCTGTAATCCAGTTCAACGTACATATCGTCGGCATAAACAGCACACGCCATTGGCACAGTATTCTTGCCAAGCAGCTCTGCGTTGTACAAAGTACCCCAATCTGACTTCTCAGCTAAGATATTCGCAGCTTCACGCAGTGGCTTCAAAGTTTCTAGTTGATCAAACATCCATGGGTAGACCATCTCGCCAGTAAACCAGAACTCACCATCCGATTGATAGTTAAAGTGTGGATACTGCTCGCGAACTCGGTGAGCCGACCAATTTGATGCAGTCCCTTGGCAATAGAT
This sequence comes from Pseudoalteromonas sp. G5_S1_14_S5, assembly GCF_054968605.1. Lineage (NCBI taxonomy): Bacteria > Pseudomonadati > Pseudomonadota > Gammaproteobacteria > Alteromonadales > Pseudoalteromonadaceae > Pseudoalteromonas > Pseudoalteromonas sp. G5_S1_14_S5. The sequence goes on from NZ_JBQKUM010000020.1 coordinate 39,754, forward strand.
CGATTCATGCAAAATCGCATAGATTGGGTTGGTTAAGTAACCCTGCTCTTGTTGCATTTGATTTAAGAAGCTGTAGCTCAGCTGCTTTTTACCATTTGCTTCAACAAACGCACTCTCTAATGTGAAGTACATAGGAAGGTTTGCTGCGCCAGCACCAAGGTTAATACCAATCAATTGGAATTGTTCAACAGTAAATACCTGACCATTTGGTAACTTCACCTCATTGTTAAGCAGGTAATCAGAGATCTCACGGCACATGGCTTGTGCTTGTGGGAATTGGGCAAAGAAGGCTCTGTTTTTATCTTCAACACGCTTATAGGTCGCGCGGTAGACATCGTCAGCTTCACGTTCAATCGACGGAATACCACCCGTCACATAGCAGCGCTGTAAGCTTTGTGGGAACAACGATAGGTAGCTCAGTGTACAGAAACCACCAAAACTCTGGCCAATTGTCGACCACTGCTGCACACCAAATTGCTCACGAATCGCTTCGGCATCACGAACAATGTTGTCAGCTCTAAAATGCGTTAGATATTCAGCTTGTTGTTCTGGAGAAAGATGCGCCAAGGTTTCATGGCTGATTACCGTGCTATTGCCGGTGCCGCGCTGATCGAGAAGCAGAACGCGGTAGTTTTGTAACGCACGTTTCATCCAACCGGATTCTCCATTCACACGTGGTGAAGGAAAGCCTGGGCCACCCTGAAAGTAAATAAGCCACGGCAGCTCTTGGCTGTCTTTTACTAGATCGACCACTTCACGAGCAAAGACTTGAATCTGCTGTCCATCTTTCGCTTGGTAATCGAGCGGTAGTTCAAAATAGTGCTGACGATACAGGGTGGTTCCATCTATAAACTTAGCTTGCACGCTTCATTCCTTTTTATCTGATTCTAATGTCATCGGTACGAATAAAAGTGTCGCCCTATGGCACACATAGGTAGCAAGATACGCATAGTAGGCCGTAAATAAAACCGTTTGTTTATCATGAATGTGAATGTGCTTCAGTTGATCGCTCAAGGAGTGTTCATATCGTTACAACCTGTGTCAAAACAGCGTGTTTTTGAGGCTTTATCAAGGGATGAGTAAATAAAGAAGCAGAAAAATAAAAAGAGCTTAACGAGGTGAGGATACGTTAAGCTCTTTTGGTGTTATCTGATGTTTATGTTGCGCTAAATTCAATCCGCTATGAGGCTACTAGCTCTCCTGCCCCTTGAATTGAACGCTGGCTATTTTCAACGAGAATCGCTGTGGCGGTTTCTTTTAATGTCGCCCACTCTGCGTCGTTGACCTCAATGCCATCACGCCACGCCTCTTCTTGTGTCTTAAATAGCGACTCGGACGTGACATGCGTTTGGTAGCCATCTGACAAGCGTTCGATATCGAAATCCTGGAGGGAAAGTTCGATGGTCATATTATGGATATATTCGTCCGATGTCAGAGGCAAATCTGATAAAAACAGCTCTGGAGCAACGCAACCACGGTTAAGCACATACAAGGTGCTCTTAGGGTTTGAGCCATTGTCCCAACGTGCAGTGCACGCAATACCTTTCGCTGCTAGTTTTACAAGCTCACTGTAAGCTAACCAGCGGTTGTGGCAGTTGTTTAGCTCAATCTTAAGCGATTTGTTACCGACCATTTTTTCAATCGCGTAATCCATCACGACAGGAAGGTGACACGCCAAGCTTGCCTTATGTAAGTCAACTTCGACCGTGTTATCGCTTGTCAATTGAATATCAACTGGACAGTCGTCCTCTAGGCCGATAAAGTTGCTCGCATTATTAAAATGACGCACACCATCCAAGCCTACCATTTGCAAATCAGCCACCATGTTGGCTATCACATCGGCTTCACCACATGTACGGCGCATCCCTAAAAAGGCTTTGTTGACGGCCGCGACCAATTCATTGTGAGAAACGATCATAGCGATTTATCTCCATGTTGAGCATTGATATGTGTAGGAACGTTGTGTGAGCCAGCAAGCTCCGCTTCACTCGGCAACAGTGGGAATACCCACTCGTCCTGATGAATTTCGTCAAGCAACGGCGCCCCTTGGAAGAAGGTCACGCGAACCCAACGATCTGAGCGCGGATCAAACTTAGTTGCACCAAACATCGCTAACTTGCAACGTAACAAATGCATCGGCAGCGACTCTTTATGAAGCACATTCATTTGAATGTCGCCCATCGCTTTGTTGCCAAGCGTCCATACGCGGCGCGCTATAGCACGATGCTGCGGCTGTTTTACCAAGAACTCAGCTAATGAGAGCTCTGGGGGAAACTGCAGTAAAGCATGGTACAAGCGATAAGCTTGACGACCGATATCCAACGGTAACTCACGCTCTTCACCCAGTTCTTCACCTCGAACACCGAGCCTTGGCTCTTCTTTATCTTGAGAGCGATACCAGAACCAGTAGTTGTTTTCTGCTTTAGTAAAGTCGGTTGTGATTGCCCAGCGGTACTTCTCTTCTAAGATCACCAACAGATCTTGTATTTTCTTACCACTAGGAAGTGACAGTGTCTCGCTACAGTTCATCTGCTCCTGATGGGCGTCCACTAAATCCGGGTACAACTCCATCAAGCATGAGATAAGGATTTCTTGGGCTTCCATACTCATGTGCTTAGATTGCTCGACAAATTCACCCCATGTTTCACATCGGTTGACTAAAACATCTAACGTTTGTTCTGCATTTTTCAACTCAGTGACAGCAGCTTTGTTAATCCCTTGCTGATTTTCATTGATAGTAACGACTTGTTCTAAATGACAAATCGCTTTTTTAACTAATGTACGTAGTGGCTCGATGAACGTCGTATCCGTGTGATTAGCCAACACGTCAGATAGTGCATGTTCACGGGTTGTCATCCATTGGTCGACAATACTTGGGTGGTTAATCAAATATGGCGCCATGCCTAAACCAGTAGCATTTCCCACACCTAGATAGCGTTGTAAACCTCTATGCAAGGTAATTGCTTGTTCACCACCTTGTTGCTCTGCTAGGTAATGAACCCAATCTAGGCTGAATTCACGCAGCATGTATACCGCACACATTTGAGCGCTAAACGACTGATTGAAATCTGGATTGGTCTCTAAAATCTTGAAGTCAGCAATACCGAACTTACCATTGCCATAAACCGCAGTCGTTCTCAGGATGTAGCCCACTTCCGCTAACTCTTTTGGCGTTGGTTGAGCCCCTTTAGCCAAGTGACTCACTATGTGTTCAAACACACGTACGCTTTTGTTAGCACGCGCTAAAACAAGCACATTGTTAGGGTTACGGCCTGCTTCTTGTAGCGGTACATTCGCACGAAGTCTCTCAAGTAGAGCGACATCCACATCACCAAGAACCAGAGCAAATGTTACGTCCCACTTTTCAGCAATTACACGGTCATTTCGCTCGTCGTCTGCAATCTCATCGCAGAACACAACCAAATGATAAACATGGTTTGACGTCTGTAGCTTATAGATAGCATGACCATACCCTTGAGAGTCTAATTGCCACTCATGCTTGGTCACTTTCCATTGTTGTTGCGCCATTTTACGAATCAAAGTTCTTACGAAGCTGATGCGTGTTTGGTGCATAGCACCTAGTCTTTCCGGTGCCATGACGACCGTTGCGTCACGTAGTGCTGATTCAGTGTAAATAGAACGATGTGCATCCATTTTGCTCACCACCTTTGTAGTTATAAGGGTTTTGCTAGCCATTCAGAACCGATCGTTGCTGTCTTTTGAAGCATTTCAAGCGACAGTATGTTGGTTAGCTTTCACGTTTTTAATCGTTATTGATGTTATCGAGGCAAGCGAACTCACCCCCTTATTATTTGTCCTGACTAGATCTCTTGACCTAAATAGTTTGCCGTCCGATGTATCTTCACCAGTACGTGGTTTCTCTTCCTTTCGGAATCTGGTATCAGCCTAATTTCAAAGGCTGATACCTTGTTTCTCTTGAATTTTTAGAGAGCTTTTCTCAGCAGCTTCAAAGACTCTGCTCTTCTACAAACCCTGCTCTTTCGCCATCTTGATTGCGATTTGAGGCGCATTCCAAAGCGATGGCAGTAAGATCAAAGACACCGGAACCGCTGTAATCACGATGAAAGATTGCAGTGCTGAAATACCACCAGAGCCTAGAGAAATCAGAATCAATGCAGTTATGCCCATCATCACGCCCCAGAAAGTACGGATGATTGCATTCGGTTCTGTCTCACCACTGATCACAACACTGATGGTGTAAGTCATTGAGTCGCCCGTCGTTACGATGAAAATCGTGGTTAAGATCAGGAACAAGATAGAGATAAGCATCGGCATTGGTAGTTGCTGAGTTACCGCTAGTAGAACTCCTGGTAAATTAAAGCCTTCAAACGCTTTACTTACGCTGCCTGGATCTGCGATTTCAAACGCAAGACCAGAGCCACCAACAATCGTGAACCAGAAACAAGTAACAAACGGTGCAACTAAGCTTATGGTTGAAACCAGTTGACGAATACTCCGACCGCGTGAGATACGTGCGATGAAGATTGCCATCATTGGGCCATAACCTAAGAACCAACCCCAGAAGAACACGGTCCACCAGCTCAACCAACCTTCGTCACCACGGTATGTCGCCATTGGGATGAAGTTATCGATCATGCTACCTACACCTTGAATGTAGCTGTTAAAGATAAAGTTTGTAGGACCGAAGATCAGGATGTAGACCATCAATGCCATTGCCAAAATCACGTTGTAACGGCTTAGCATTTGCATTCCGCGGTTTAGACCGCTAAGTGCCGACATTGTGTATAGAACGATAGCGAACAAGATGATGATCAGCTGCGTCGTGAAGCCATCTGGAATCTCGAACAATGCATTCAGTGCATAGCTCACCTGCAAGCCCAAGAACCCGATAGGACCAATGGTGCCCGCCGCTACAGCGACAATACAACATGCATCAATCAGAGCACCTGTGTGACCTTTAAGTGCACGCTCGCCCAATACCGGGTAAAGCAAAATACGAGGTTTAAGCGGCAAGCTCTTGTCATAGTGAAGGTGCATAACCACAATAGACGTTAAGCTACCTACGATTGCCCATGCTAGGAAACCCCAGTGCATGAAAGATTGTGATAAAGCGTTCACAGCACCTTGCTGTGCGTTCTCTTGTGCACCGTACAATGGTGGTGGACTAACGTAGTGAGCAATCGGCTCTGCTGCAGCCCAAAATACGCCGCCACCCGCAAGTAACGTACAGAAGATGATCGCCATCCAACGGAAACCGCCCATTTCAGGTTTCGCGATGCCGCCAAGGATAACCTTACCTGTTCGCCCTGCCGCTAGGCCAAGACCAATAATAAAGGTCAGAAGAAGAAGCATTTGCCAGTAAGGACCAAATACTTTTACCGACCACGCAAAGCCCGTGTTTACCAGGCTTGATAATAGCTCGCCGTCAAATAAAGCAAGTGTCACGAACAGAGCGATAAAGCCGCCGCTGTACCAAAGTGCTGGGTTGGATAACCCTAATTTGTCTGACGTAGATTCAGACTGGTTTGTGTTGCTCTTTGCATTACTTGTTGTGTGTGCTTGACCCGCATTTACGCTTGGAGATTCCACGCTATTGGTTAAATCAGACATACTCTGACTCCAGAGGTTTCTTTGCAGCTGTCATAAAAATGATGACTACAAGGGTGTATTTAACACCTACCCTATTATTTTTTGTGTCGGGCAGGCTAATCCATGTTTGGGTTACCGCGTTGCGAAATAGACCGTTGTTCCTTTTAAATAGTGAAGTTAGTTGAAGCAGTTCTCGCTAATTGAACGTGTTTAGCAGACTGCTCGTTAGATGCTTATTAGTAAGAAGCGCAGCTTAACTTTGGCTTTGAGGCTCTAAGCCATCTTTCAAAAAGTTAAACCAGTTTTCTCCTAAGACTTGCCCAGCGTCAGACTCGCTAAAGCCATGACGCATCAATCCGTTATATAAGTTTTCCATACCTGAACTACCACAGAACCAAGGTAGGGCATCAGGCCAACCAGAATTACTCGCAGAGCCTTCACCGTAGTCCATCGCTTTAGACCAACGACCATTTCTCATCCATTCAAGAACGGCTTGAGGTTGGTTTAAACACAGGTCACTACCAATACCCAGGTGTTCTACGCCGACCATGTCAGCGGTAGTTGCAACCATCTGGCAGAAGTCTTCCAAGGTACATTGGCTACCATTAGGTAGGTGGAATGGGTATAAACTGAATCCGATTAAGCCACCACGTGCGGTGAGTGCTTTAATCACATCGTTTGATTTGTTACGCAGTGCATCATGAGCAAATGTTGGGTTTGCGTGGCTGATACAAATAGGACGAGAAGACAAGTCAATCGCTTCAAGTGTTGAGCGTTCTGCACTGTGAGACATATCGATGATCATGCCCACTCGGTTCATCTCCTCGATAGCTTGTTTACCGAAACGTGTGATACCAGTGTCGTTCTTCTCGTAACAACCTGTCGCCAGTAAACTTTGGTTGTTGTACGTCAGCTGCATGATCAAAAGACCCTGCTTACGCATCACTTCAATAAGACCAATCTCATCGTCGATTGGAGAACAGTTTTGAGCGCCTAGGAAAATACCGACTTTGCCGGTCGCTTTTGCAGTCTCAACATCAGCCATTGAGTGAATCGGCATGATAAGGTCTGCGTTTTGCTCGAATCTTAAGTTCCACTCTGCAAAGCGAGATAAGGTTTCACGAGCCGTCTCGTGGTAAACCGCGGTAGCGTGAACTGCTGTAATGCCGCTCGCCTTTAGTGTTTGGAAATACTCTCTGTTCCAATTGCAGTATTGCAATCCATCTATAACAATCCGTTGCTGGTACATAACCACTCCTATTGAAAGCTCAGTGTTCTAGCTCGGTTTTGAAAACACGCTCAAGTAACATGTTTTCAAAAATGAGTTAAATCACTTATCTACTGTTATTTATGATTAGGTTTGAATGTTGACCTGACTATGAGAATCAGGCCAATTGGATAGCTAGGGACTAAATGCCTTCAGCTATCCAATTTTTATATAGAGAACAGATTAGTAAGGACGTTGGTAAGTCGTCTTCACTACTGTGTAGAACTCTTTTGCGTATTGACCTTGCTCACGAGGACCAAAGCTAGACTCTTTACGACCGCCAAACGGTACGTGGTAGTCGGTACCAGCGGTTGGTAGGTTAACCATCACACAACCAGTTTGCGCTTGTTGCTTGAACAGTGCGCTCGTACGTAGGCTTTGAGTGATGATGCCGCCAGTTAGGCCAAAGCGAGTATCGTTAGTTGTTGCAATCGCTTCGTCCAAGTCAGCCACTCGAATCACGCTTGCCATTGGTGCGAACACTTCCTCTTGGTTCACTTCCCAACCGTTCTTAGTGTTCAAGAACAACGTTGGAGACATATAGAAACCTTCGTGTTGCATGCTCAAGCGTTCACCACCAAATGCCAGCTCACCGCCGCTTTGACGTGCTTTCTCAACCCAACCAAGGTTCGCTTCAAGCTGGTTGCCATCGACAACTGGGCCCATGAACACGCCCTCTTCTAATGCGTGCCCCACTTTCAGTTCGCTCATACGTTTAATCAGAGCTTCAACGTACTGGTCGTGAATGCTATCCATAACCACAAGGCGAGAAGACGCGGTACATTTTTGACCTGCACCAGAGAAAGAGCCGGCAATGGTCGCTTCAACTGCGGTATGAATGTCTGCATCATCAGCAATAACCAGCGCGTTCTTACTGCCCATTTCCAATTGGCAACGAACGAAGTTTGGCGCGGTAGCTGCTGCTACTTTTCGACCCGTATCAACAGAACCGGTAAAGCTGACACCGTTCACTTCTTTAGAGTTGATCAGTGCATCACCAACCGTTGAACCGCTACCAAGAACAAGGTTGAACGTACCTGCTGGGATACCTTGGCGGTGGATGATCTCAGTAAGCGCAACGGCACTTGCTGGTGTTAGGTTTGCTGGCTTCCAGATAACGCTGTTCCCAAAAGCAAGCGCTGGAGCAATTTTCCAAGCTGCTGTTGCTGTCGGGAAGTTCCAAGGAGAGATAATGCCGATAACCCCAACGGCTTCACGAGTCACTTCAACAGAAACGCCAGGGCGAACTGAGTCTGCGTTGTCACCAATTTGGCGAAGCACTTCAGCCGCAAAGTATTGGAAGAACTGACCTGCGCGGTAAATCTCACCACGACCTTCAGCAAAAGGCTTACCTTCTTCACGAGAAAGCAAAGTCCCCAACTCATCACAACGGGCAATCAGCTCAACACCAATGGCTTGAAGCACGGCTTGCTTGCGTTCAATCGGTGTTTTTTCCCATTCTGGTTGAGCGTATTTTGCCGCTGAAATCGCTTGTTGAACTTGCTCTGCACTTGCTTGTGCAAAGTTGCCAATGTTTTCAGAAATGTCTGATGGGTTAATGTTCGCAACGGTGCTTACACCCGCTTGCCATTCGCCGCCGATATATAGTGAGGTTTCTGCTTGAACATTCTGTAAGTGAGTCATCATTCTGTCCTTGTAACGTTAGGTTGCGGTTGAGTCTGGCAACCATCGGATTAATTAATAAACTGTTAATTTATATAGAAATAAGTATTAATTTTGTATCTAGTCGTAAAGCCATTCGCTTGTATCAATAAAGATCTGCATAGACAAACAGCTTTGATTGGCAAATTGTCTCAGTTCACAGTCTATTTATTCAGGTTGAGACGCCGATGCATAAACCACGAACTCAACCAACATCTCTTCTCTAGCTAGCCCTGCAACAACGACTGCTGCACGGTTTGGATAAGGTGCGTTGAAGTATTCTCCGTATACGCTGTTTACCGTTTTCAGGTACTCACGGTCGGTCACGTAGATAAGAACCTGCAGCACAGAATCCATCGATTCGCCTGCACACTCCAAGGTATGAACAAGGTTGTTTAAAGTCTGACGCGTTTGCGCTTCAATACCGCCTTCTACTACTGCGCCCGTTTCATCAATTGGAATCTGAGCCGTGTATAGAGTGCCGTTATTAACGATTGCCCACTCTAGTGGTGCTTTTGAAGCAAAAAGAGCGGTTTTTACTGGGTGTTTTTTAGTTTGTGCGTTCACGATTCCATCCAACTTTGTAACAACTATGTTTCAAGATGGTTAAATACTGCACCTTGACGTCTGATAGATCTAACGGTAAATTTTGTGCATTTGATAAATAAAATCTATCACCTTGCAAAAAGTAAGATATAGCAAGGGTTAGAGAGGGATTTAAGTCATGAGTATTAAGCTACAGCAGTTAAAACATTTTGTTTTAGTCGTCGAAGAAGGTGGATTTCGAGCTGCTTCTCACCGAGCCAATCGCTCTCAGGCGGCACTGTCTACTTCGATAAAAGAGCTTGAGAAAATACTCGGTCAGCCACTGTTTGAAACAGGCAATAAATCTACGCTGACACCTTTCGGTGAAATATGCCTACCAAAAATCATCCAATTCTTGAATGTTTACAAGGCTTTAGACAATGACTTACGTGCAGCGGCGGCTGGGCAACAAGGAAGGGTTCGAATAGCGTGCGTGCCTTCGGTGGCAGCCAAATTGATCCCTAGCGTGTTAGGGGCCTTTTGTGAACAGTACCCAAATGTTGAGGTGAGCCTGATTGATGATAATGCGGCAGGTGTAGAAGCAAGATTACTTTCTGGAGAAGTAGATGTCGCCCTTGGCAATACTTCCCATTTAGATGAAGAGAGTATCGACTTCACCCCGCTTCTTTCGGATCCTATCGGTGTGGTCTGCTTAAAGGACAACCCTATTGTCGCTCAATCCGAAGGCATAGAATGGCAAACTTTGTTAAAACAGCCGTTCATTCGCAACGGGACTTGCACCCTACTCGATCCAACACCTGCACGTATGCTCAGTGAACAAGCCCTGTATTCGGTAGAAAACATCACTTCTCTATTTTCTGTTTTGGAATTAGGCATTGGGGTAACGACACTGCCTAAGCTTGCTTTCCCAACCAATGAAACACGTTTAGTGTGGATTCCTTTGAGCGACCCGCCGTTACAGCGTCAAATTGGAATATTCCGACTGTCTGACCGTACTATCTCACCCCAAGCGCAAGCTTTTCATGATTTGTGTATTCAATATCTGAGCTATGAAGCTCCATAAGCAAGATTTAACAAATGGCAGTGCATCACTGCCATGTTATTCTTACATTGCTTGCGTTAATCTCAGCCAATATCGGCTTCACCATAATACTGAGCAGCGCACAGCAGATAAGTAACACCGAAGTTGAATTCATTGCATTGCAAGACGAACACGCCATTTGGCCAGTCGGATTGATATGGAATGGAGATAGTGAGAATTCACTTGGGATAGGTTTGTAGTGTTTGTGGCGAAGCAGAGCGAAATTCAAGCCAAAGGCTGAATTTCAAACCCCAGAAGGCTCACTATCACAGTGAGCCTTTTACTATCTGGCGAACGCTAAAGACACATTCAGCGCTGCTAATAAGCTATAGAAGAGTCGTTTTAGACCAATAGTTAAGCAGCAATTTAGAACGGTAAATTAGAAGAACTCAATCGAATTACGGCCGCTTTTCTCATCTCGTTGAGGCTTTGGCGTGTCCGCTTTCTTTTTCGCTTTGTTTTCTTTCTTTTTCTCTTTCTTGGGTTCTGCTTTAGCACTCAACATTTCAGCGGTGCTTTTCTTAGATTCTTTCTTCTTAGAATCCTTTTTAGACTGGCCTTTCTTCGCCTTGTTGTCTTTCTTAGCCGCTTCTTTTGTCTTTGGTTTATCTTCTACTTCTTGTACTGGCTGATCACAGCACACTACATAGTACTCTTGGTTGAATTCAAAGAAGTCACCATCGTACATTTTACGACGCTTACGTGTTTCCAGCTCACCATTTACCGCAACGTAACCTTCAGAGATGACATGCTTAGCTTCGCCACCGCCACTCACTAGGTTCGCGATCTTAAACACCTTATAAAGCTCAATCGGCTGAGATGAAACATCGACACCAATCGCCTCGATTTCAATCTCTTCGCCTTCTTCGCCGTGCTCGTAACCTTCGTAGTCAGCGTCTTCGTAATGTTCTTGGTCCATGGTGACCTCTACCTAAATATGTACTTCTGAAATATTGGGCGCAGTGTAATAGTAAAACCACTAAATGACCATGTTGAATTCAACATGATCGCCCCTGTTATAAAAATAGTGCCTCTATTGGCGACTTACACGCCACCCACGTTCGAGAGGCTCACCAACTGCTTGGTGTATTCGTGTTGAGGAGCGCTAAACAGCGTCTCGGTGTCGCCCTTCTCTATCACTTCCCCCGCTTTCATCACGATGGTGTAATGACATAGGGATTTCACGACGTTCAGATCGTGGCTTATGAACAAGTAAGTCAGGTCATATTTTTCTTGGAGTGACTTGAGTAGATCCAGTACTTGCGCTTGTACCGTTCTGTCTAATGAAGAGGTCGGCTCATCGAGTAGGATAAACTCTGGCTTGAGAATCAGTGCTCTTGCAATCGCAATACGCTGCCTTTGACCGCCCGAAAATTCATTTGGATAACGGTGACGAGTTTCAGGATCAAGATCAACCTCCTTCATCACATCACAGATACGCTGGTCCAGTTCGCTCTCATCAAGCTGCTGATGAACGCGTAAGCCTTCACCAATCACTTGTGCCACCGACATTCTTGGGTTCAACGCTGAGAATGGGTCTTGAAAAACAACTTGCATACGGCTTCGAAATGGCAGCATTTGCTGGCGGTTTAGCCCTTGAAGCTGCTCGTTTTCATAAGTGATCGAACCTTCACTCTCCACCAGCTTTAATATCGCCATACCTGTAGTCGACTTACCAGAGCCACTCTCACCCACCAAGCCAATGGAATGCCCTTTCTTAAGGGTGAACTCCATATCAGTGACGGCTTTTATATGCGAAATGGTACGCTTAAATAAGCCACCCGTAATTGGGAACCAAACACGGAGTTGATTTACGTCGAGTAGTGGTTTGCTGTCGGGTGACACAGGGACAGGCAAACCTTTAGGGTCAGAATTGATGAGCTTTTGCGTGTAAGGGTGAGCTGGCGCATTAAACAGTGTTTGGCAGTCGTTGCTTTCCACAAGGCGACCATCCTTCATCACCGCAACTCTATCGGCAATCTTACGAACGATACTCAAGTCATGAGTGATAAACAGCATCGCCATGCCAAGCTCTTGTTGCAGATCTTTCAACAAATCGAGGATCTGGGCTTGTACCGACACATCCAACGCAGTCGTTGGCTCGTCAGCAATAAGCAGTTCAGGCTCGTTAATCAGTGCCATCGCGATCATTACGCGCTGACGCTCACCGCCAGATAACTCATGCGGATAAGCTGAAATTTTTTGCTCTGGATGACGGATGCCAACTTTAGATAACCACTCTATCGCCAAGGCTTGTGCTTTGTTAGTGCGCATACCACGATGTATCGCGAGGGTTTCAACCAACTGCTTGCCTATTCGATGAAGCGGATTCAATGACACCATCGGTTCTTGGAAGATCATCCCAATACGACCACCACGAATGACGCGCAGTTGCCTCTCAGAACAACTCAAAATGTCACTACCAGAGAAGTTAATCGTCCCGTTCAAGTAATGCGACGAGCCTTTAGGCAGTAGCTTTAAGATAGAGTTAGCCGTCACCGATTTACCCGAGCCACTCTCGCCCACCAGCGCCAGTGTTTCACCTTTGTATATTTCGAGCGAAACATCGTGTGTTACCTGCTCTATCGCTTTCTTTCTTCCAAAACCGACAGACAGTTTATCTATGGTTAGCACTGGAGAAGCAGGAGCTGTATTTGAAGTCATAACCTATCCTTACTTCTGTTGGTGTGGGTCGAAGGCATCACGTACCGCTTCACCGACGAAGACAAGTAACGTAAGCATCAAAGAAAGTACAACGAATGCAGAAATGCCAAGCCAAGGCGCTTGTAAGTTGGCTTTACCTTGCGCCAGAAGCTCACCTAATGAAGGCGAACCCGCAGGAAGACCAAAGCCCAAGAAATCTAACGACGTTAATGTGGTCACCGAACCAGAAAGGATAAACGGCATCATGGTTAGCGACGCAACCATAGCGTTTGGCAACATGTGACGAAGCATAATGCGCTTGTCATCCACGCCCATCGCTTGTGCCGCACGTACATAGTCGAAGTTACGACAACGTAAGAACTCGGCGCGAACAATCCCCACCAGACTCATCCAACTGAACAGCACCATAATACCTAGCAACCACCAGAAATTCGGTTCAATAAAACTAGATAAGATAATCAGTAAGAACAAGGTCGGCATTCCGGACCACACCTCGATGAAACGTTGCCCAAACAGGTCAACCCAACCGCCGTAGTAACCTTGTGTAACCCCAACGATCACGCCTATGATACTCGAGACGATCGTCAGAACAAAACCAAAGAGCACTGAGATACGAAAGCCATAAATAATCCTCGCCAACACATCTCGCCCTTTATCATCCGTACCTAACCAGTTCACCGAGTCAGGCTCCGATGGCACCGCGCCTGCGATGTCAAAGTTTATAGTGTCGTAACTGAAAGGAATGATAGGCCAAACGATATAGCCACTCTCTTCAATGAGGTCGATGACATACGGGTCTTTATAGTCAGCCTCGGTTTCAAACTCCCCACCGAATTCTGTTTCTGCGTATTCATTAATGACAGGCACAAACCATTGATTGTCATAAGAAACCAATAATGGCTTATCGTTCGCGATGATCTCTGCAAACAGGCTCAAGCCAAACAACAAGGTGAATATCCACAAAGAGATAAAACCACGCTTGTTTGCTTTAAAACGTAACCAACGAGCTTCAGCTAAAGGGTTGCTAAACATTTTTAATCAATACCTTTGTTATTCATTCGCCATTAACGCGCTTCAAAATCAATTCGAGGATCAACCCAGGTATAAGTCAGGTCAGAGATAATGCTCAATACCAAACCCAGTAAGGTCATAATATAGAGAGAGCTAAATACCACTGGGTAATCACGTTGAATCGTCGACTCAAAGCCAAGCAAGCCAATGCCTTCGAGTGAAAACATCACTTCAATCAACATAGAACCCGTGAAGAAAATACTAATAAATGCACTTGGGAAACCAGCAATAATAATCAGCATCGCATTACGGAAAACATGCTTGTAGAGAATACTGTTCTCGTCCAAACCTTTCGCTCGTGCCGTTACCACATATTGCTTGTTGATTTCATCCAGGAAGGAGTTTTTGGTCAGCATGCTGAGTGTGGCAAAACCACCGATCACCATAGCAAAAATAGGCAAAGCTAAATGCCAGAAGTAATCGCCAATTTGCTGATACCAATTGAGTTGGTCAAAGTTACTCGACACCAAGCCTCGCAAAGGGAACCAACTGAAGTAGTTACCACTCGCGAATAAGATAATCAAAATGATAGCAAACAAGAAGCCAGGGACCGCATAGCCGACAATCACCACCGCGCTCGACCAAATATCAAAACGAGAGCCATGGTGTATCGCCTTCATAATACCCAGGGGTATCGAAATCACGTAAATGATTAACGTACTCCAAAGCCCCAGAGAAATAGAAACAGGCAAGCGCTCGATGATTAAATCGATAACATTACCGCCCTTAAATAGGCTTTCACCAAAGTTAAAGGTCGCGTAATTTTTCAACATCTCAAAGTAGCGAACGTGAATCGGCTTATCAAAACCAAACTGCTTTTTGATCTCTTCAACCACTTCCGGATCCAGTCCGCGTGAGCCTTTATAGCCACTGGCAGACGCTTGATCACTCTCGCTTAAATCAACCTCTTGTCCACCGCCAGAAAAGCGCTCCATAATACCGGAGTTGTGCCCTTCTAACTGCGCCACAGCCTGCTCTACTGGGCCCCCCGGCGCAATCTGAATGATGAAAAAGTTAATTGTGATGATCGCCCACAACGTGGGAATCACCAACAACAAACGTCGAAATATATACGCAGCCATGCTAACTAACTCCTAGCGACGTTTTTCAGGAAGCAATGCCGCCTTCTCTTCTGAAATCCACCATGTATCGATACCTAAATCGTATTTAGGCAGTACATCCGGACGCTCAAACTTGTCCCACATAGCCACTCGGTATTCACCAACGTGCCATTGAGGAATGTTGTAGAAGTTCCACTGCAACACACGGTCAAGAGAGCGACCTAGTGTAAGCAGCTTTTCTGGGTTCTGTTGGTTACGCGCGATTTCTTCAGTTAACGCATCCACCACAGGATCCATCACACCTGCTGTATTGTAAGTAGAATCAATGTAGTTAGAGTTCCAAACAATCATTAAGTTCGGGCTTGGATAAGGGTTTGGCGAAAACGATGAAGAGACCATATCGAAGTCTCGGTCGCGAAGACGCTTAATATATTGTGTAGTATCGACCGTACGGATCTTCATCTCGATACCCATTCGTTTAAGGTTCTTTTGAAAAGGTGTAGCAATACGCTCGGTCGTTGGGCTGTAAATCAGCAACTCAAATGACATAGGCTTGCCAGTCTTTTCGTTGGTCATTACTTTGTCTTTTAATACCCAACCCGCTTCCTTAAGTAGTTTAAATGCCGTGCGCATTTGGCTACGAATGCGACCACTACCATCGGTGACTGGAGGTTGGTATTCTTCCGTAAATACTCGAGGTGGGATCTGGTCTTTGTACTGAGACAGCAACGCCACTTCGTCTTCACTTGGCAAACCTTTCGCTTCATAGTCGGTGTTTTGGAAATAACTACGAGTTCGCTTGTACTGGCCGTAGAACATATTCTTATTCATCCACTCAAAATCCATCGCGTGCGTCAACGCTTCACGAACTTTAGGGTCTGAGAACACCGGAGATTGAATATTGTAGACAAAGCCTTGGGTCGACTCTGGCTTCTCATGGTTGATCTCTTCTTTGACGATATAGCCTTTGTCGAAGTTTGCGCCTGTGTAAGAGTTAGCCCAGAACTTGGCTGAATTCTCTGTGCGAAGGTCGAACTCCCCTGCTTTAAAGGCTTCTAACATCACAGTGTCATCACGATAGTAGTCGTACTGCACTTCCTTGAAGTTATTGCGACCCACGTTAACGGGCAGATCTGCCGCCCAATAGTTTTCATCAAGGCCATAAGTAACACTTTGACCCGACTTATAACTGATGATCTTATAAGGACCGCTGCCGACTGGCGGTTCACTTAGCGGCTCAGAGAGTTTTCTGTCTTTCCAGAAATGCTTAGGTAACACGCGAGTGCTTTGCGCAAAGCTAAACAATTTCTCACGATTCGGATTATTCATCTCGATACGAACAACCAAATCAGAAATCGCGGTAACGGATTCGATGTCTTTGTAATACACACGATATTGAGGCACACCTTCTGTCGAAAACTTCATGAAGGTAAATGCCACATCATGAGCCGTGATCGGTTGTCCATCTTGGAATTTAGCATTTGAGTTGATATCGATTTCCATCCAAGAGAAATCACTCGCATAACGAACTTTAGAAGCAATCAATGGATAGTAAGCATCAATTTCATCACTCGGTGAAAACATTAACGTATCGTAAATTTCACCTGAATAACTGGCTGCAACGCCGCGGGAACCGAATCGATTAAAGCTATCGTAGGTACCAATGCTACCGTAAGTCACTTTGCCAATTTTAGGAGCATTCGGGTTAACGTAATCGAAGTGAGTAAAATTTGCTGGGTATTTTGCTTCACCAAAACCAACCAGTTGTGTGGTTTCAATAACGGTGACAGCGGGAGTAGATTCGGTATCGGATGCGTAAGAAACGGAGGTTTGTAGAGCAATAAGCGGCAGCATAACTGCACATGAGGCTAACTTTAACCTGAAAAACTGAGTGCGCTGCGAGGCATTGCGTCGAAGATCTGTTCCCATTTGACTCTCCCTTCAAATGTCATGAATTCAATATTCAGCTTGATTTTTCGGCTTTGAGTGCATGCCGTTAAAACAAGTATAGAATCAAATCTAACATCATGTAATAACTAATAAAACCATCAGCACCATAAGTCTTACGCTTTATTTACAAATTACTCGGGACTGTTCTAAGAAATGTCACGCGCTAGCGCCATGGCTGAACCTGTGGCTAGCGCGTGATTGTGTAGGATTAACTGTGCTATTAGCTACTGCACCAGATACGCGTCAAAGATAAGTTGACCTACTTCGTTGATCACCTTGTCACGTTGTTGGAGAGTGAATTCAGATTCTGTAAGAGAGACGCTGATGATCAATGGAGCGCGATGTTCATTCCACACGATAGCCGTAATAGCGCGAGAGCCATACGCTCCAGCACCCGATCTATCGGCAATATTCCAACCACCAGGCAAGATAGAGCGGAACATTCCGTCAGACACTTTATTGCCCATCATCCACCCTGTTAACGTCGATGTGGACGCTTGTGACAACGTATCGCCATACATCAACTCATTCAGCGTCATCACAATGCTATTCGGTGTCGTGGTATCGCGAGCATCACCCGGTCGAGCATGATTCAATTCTGGCTCTAAGTGGTCAAGGCGAGTATGGCTGTCTCCAATAGAACGTAGGAACTGAGTTAAGCCGTTGGGACCTTCGATTCCACCAAGCACAATGTTTGCGGCAGTATTGTCACTCATCGTCATGGTTGCGCTACATGCATCTCTCAGTGAAATACCTTTGCCGACCAGCTCTTTAGTCACCGGAGACCAAACAATGAGGTCCTCAGACTTAATGCTGACCTTTGAATCCAAATCTAGCCCTTTGTGTTCAGTATCGTAGAGAAGGTTCGCACAAGCCAGAGTTTTAAAGGTGCTCATCATAGGAAATCGCTCATCCCCCTTATAGCTCCATGTCTGCTTGGTTGCAGAATCATAGACAGCCACACCAATGCGTGCCGAAACACGAGATTCAATTTGCCCAATCGATTCCGGTTTAAGGGATTGACTCAATGATGATGAAGAAAAAAAGGCGCTCAACAACACAAGAGCGAGAGATGTATATTTTTTCATAGTGAAACCATAAGAAAACGATCGATTGATCATGGAGAAAATTAAACTCGACACCTTAACCGCGTCGAATGGAGAGAATCTAAGCAGAAAGCGGCTACCTTCGCTAGTTCAAATGAAAATAACTGGCTAAACCCGAACAATATCTCCATATTTTAGATATCCTTAAAGAAGTGATTTCAATAGGATTCAACCTTGAACAAACCAAACCAAGTAACATTCTCAACGTTCAACCTTTTGAACTACCTTGAGCCACCGAACGCTTATTATGATTTTGAGAACATCTACAGCTTCGATGAATGGCAGAAGAAGCAAAATTGGATTGCGGAAGCGATTCGTTCATTAGATTGCGATGTGATTGGCTTTCAAGAAATTTTCAGCCCAGAATCTTTAAAGAAACTTATGAAAGAGTCGGGCTATCCGCACTTTGCCGTCGTCGATAACGCACAGGTTGAAGATGATTACCTATACACTTCCCCTGTTGTGGGCATTGCTTCCCGTTATCCGATTGAAAATGTTCAGCCTGTCACGCCGGATTCGAGCTTACTTGCCGCCTTTAGCCTTGGTGACAATTTTTCATTCAACCGAACACCAGTCCACGCCACTATTGAACTGCCTCACTTAGGCTCAACCGATTGTTATGTCGTGCACTTTAAGTCACAACGCCCAACAGAGCCTAAAGTTGAAACGGTAGAACCGAGTGACAGTTCAGCAGAGCAAAAGCCACAAAGCGATACACTGATTAAACTTCACCAGGAACAACTAGGATCTTGGCTATCGAGTGTTCAGCGCGGACTAGAAGCTCAAATGCTACACCAATACATTACCAATCAACGCTATCTAACCGACCAACCCGTTGTGTTGATGGGCGACTTTAACAAGCCCCTATTCAACGATGAATTCAAAGGGTTGTTGAGCTATTCGTTGAATCGAGATGGAACAAGTCAACATTGGCTTTCACACTTTAGATTGAGAGACAGTTGGGATCTCTACCATCAGCTTCATGAAGAAGACTTACTTGAACAACGTAAACCGACACACTATTACGGCGCATCAGGCTCTGTCTTGGACTACATATTGATGTCGAACGAGTTTGACTGCCAGAACTCCTCAAGTTTGATGGAAATATCAAACTACACCGTACTCGATCATCATCTGATTAACCCAAGCTTCGAACGCGACCAATTCAGTACCGATCACGCTGTCGTTTCCGTCACCGCACATATCCGCGAGGCCTAGAGTTAGACATAAAAAAGCCGCAGTCAAACACTGCGGCCTTTCCACTTTAGCCAAACGGGTTAAGCCAACCGACGCCCCATTTAGAAATCGATTTACCGTTTAATAAAGTGTGAAACTTAGAAGTTGAATGTTGCGCCTAGATAAAATGAATCAATTACGAGATCTTTATCATTTTCAAAACCTGAATCGCTCTCAATCGCAAATGCATCCGCTTCATAACCTAACCTAAAGCTAAAGTTTTCAGCCTGGTTAGGTGTGTACTCAACTCCGAAACCATAGCGAATAGCGTCACCACGATCGTCATCAAGCAACGGAAGCGACTGGTCTAAATCAATCGTCGACAAACCTACGATGCCAAAAGGGCGAATACCGTTGTCAAACGTGTAACCTAGATTAGCAACAAACGAAAATGCAGTTGGAGACCAAGTGTAAGAATCTTTGGTTAATGCATCTTTTGCAACAACGTCGCCATAATTCGTATATTGCGCCTCTAGTGCGACGATGCGATTGAATTGGTATCCAGCAATAATCTTGTACGTACGATCTTCTGCATCAACAGTAATGGGCCTTGAAGAGCCTTCATAAAGCCCACCATCATCAATACCAGTTGTACCAATTGCACCACCTAAGTAGAAACCATTGTCCTCTGCCATTACACTATTTGCCACAAGTGCAGACATCATCGCGATGCTTAACATAAATTTGTTGTTCATTACTGCTTAACCTTAATCATTTCAAATCAAGATTGCTACGTCTTCCCCTGCTACACAATCTTGTCAGAATTATCCGACACCCCGTCGAATTGGCGAGCAGATTACGCTCAAAGAAAACAAAAAAATAAATAAAAATATAATCACTTAGTAACTTCGAACAACATAATCAGTAAAAACAAATAACCAACTGAATAACAAAGAAATAAAGCACCTTCTCCTTAAGGAAAAATTCTCACATCCATTTTCAAACCAACGGTTTTTATGTTTTTTCTTGCGCGGCTTACGTGCGCTTACTTTCAAGAGAGGTGTGATTTTGCATAATCCGCGCGCTTTGATTGATCGCTTACGTGCACAACAAGCCATAAACCAGTCTTATCTTTTCAGAACAAATGAACATAAATACGATGAACCACACCATAGACTTCAGCGACCTACTCATTGATACCAGCTCTCGAACGATTACCAACCAGCAAGGTAACCGTATTGCATTACGCCCTCAGGTATTGTCTGTGCTCTGTCTATTAGTAGAGAACATAGGAAAGCCGATAACTAAAGAGCATATTATTGAAAAGTGTTGGGAAGGAGAGCTTTCATCACCTCATGCCCTAGCTAACGTTATCTATAACCTGCGTAACGTATTCGCTCGCTTAAGAACGCCTCATATCCAAATTCTCACGGTCACAAAGTTTGGTTACGCTCTGTCAATAAAAGAAGGTGCACTCGATTAGGCATTGCCCTATTGGAGCCAACGGCAAAGCCACACAATGAACAAGCCTATTCCTGGCTTTGATATCGGTTGGACTCCATCACAACCAAATTGGTCCCTTACTTCCCTCGAACTTATGCAATCAATCACGGTGACTGAGATCACCAAAAAACACCCTATCGAAACGTTTCGATGATCAATATCACACTCTAAGAAGGTGAAAGGTGCAAATGACAAATCACACACTATTATCAGCATCGAAACGTTTCGATGGCTTTTCTTGAGTTGTTTCTCATCCCATCAGACGTGTTTTTTCGATAGGTCGCGATATGAAAAAAAGTACTCTAATAAACTCTGAACTCTCCTACTTAGTGGCAACTCTTGGCCACACAGACGAAATTACAATTTGTGATGCAGGGCTACCGATTCCAGATCATGTTTCTCGCATAGACCTAGCTTTAACTCACGGTGTTCCAAGCTTTGCTCAAACCGTAAAAACCATGCTTGATGAATCTCAAATTGAAGGTGTAGTTATCGCGGAAGAGTTTGCAAAAGTAAGCCCAGAGCATCATGCAGCGCTGATTGATCAAATCAAAACAGAAGAAGCCCGTTGTGGTAAAGAAATTCCGATTACTTACATCACTCATGAAGCGTTTAAACAGCGCACTCATGAAAGCCGCGCTGTGATTCGTACCGGTGAATGCACACCTTACGCGAATGTCATTTTCCAAACTGGCGTAACGTTTTAGCTCAAGCGAAACATAACGACAGCCCAGCGTTATAGCTGAAAGAAAGAATAACCAAATACAACTGGCCCCGAGTAAAGGAACCGACATGACTCAAGCCATTTTAGAACTTAGCTCAATTGAGAAGGCCTTCCCTGGTGTGAAAGCACTAGACAAGGCTAGCCTCAACGTTTACCCAGGGCGCGTGATGGCGTTAATGGGCGAAAACGGTGCAGGTAAATCAACCCTCATGAAAGTGCTAACAGGTATCTATCAATTGGATGGCGGAACTATCGCCTACCAAGGTAAACCTGCTGCATTCACAGGGCCTCGTGACTCTCAACAAGCTGGTATCAGTATCATTCACCAAGAACTGAACCTGATCCCAGAGCTGACCATCGCCGAGAACATCTTCTTAGGTCGTGAAATCACCGGCACCATGGGTCGCATCTTGTGGAATGAGATGTACCAAGAAGCCGACAAGCTACTGAAACGCCTAAACGTAAAACACAGCTCAAAAACACCACTAGGCGAACTGAGCCTAGGTGAGCAACAAATGGTAGAGATTGCGAAAGCCCTATCGTTTGAGTCTAAGGTCATCATCATGGATGAACCAACA
Organism: Pseudoalteromonas sp. G5_S1_14_S5; assembly: GCF_054968605.1. Classification (NCBI taxonomy): domain Bacteria; kingdom Pseudomonadati; phylum Pseudomonadota; class Gammaproteobacteria; order Alteromonadales; family Pseudoalteromonadaceae; genus Pseudoalteromonas; species Pseudoalteromonas sp. G5_S1_14_S5. The sequence continues at coordinate 61,714 of NZ_JBQKUM010000020.1, forward strand.
GATGCCCTAACCGATACTGAAACCGAATCTCTGTTCAAAGTAATCAACGAACTGCGTGATGAAGGCTGCGGCATCGTTTATATTTCTCACCGCTTGAAAGAGATCTTCGAGATCTGTGATGACATCACCGTACTTCGTGACGGCAAGTTCATTGGTCAATGTGAAGTAAAAGATACTGACGAAGATGGCTTAATCGAAATGATGGTTGGTCGTAAGCTCGACGAACAATACCCTCGCATCGCTCCAAGCCATGGCGAAACCTGCTTAGAAGTGATTGGCCTTACTGGTTCTGGTGTGCATGACGTTAGCTTTACCCTAAAACGCGGTGAAATCCTTGGCGTATCAGGGCTAATGGGTGCTGGTCGTACGGAATTGATGAAGGTGATTTACGGTGCCCTTCCGAGTGAACGCGGCGTTATCAACTTAGAAAACAAAACCATCAACCCTGTGAGCCCTAAAGATGGCCTTGCTAATGGCATCGCATACATCTCTGAAGACCGTAAAGGTGACGGCTTAGTGCTTGGGCTTTCAGTGAAAGAAAACATGTCGCTTTGTTCACTGGATCTACTGACTAAAAGTGGTCAAATCCAACACAAAGATGAAGTGATCGCGGTGGATGACTTCATCAAGTTATTCAACATCAAGACCCCTACTCGCGAGCAAATCATTGGCAACCTTTCTGGTGGTAACCAACAGAAAGTCGCTATCGCTAAGGGCTTAATGACCAAACCAAAAGTATTGATTCTCGACGAGCCAACCCGTGGTGTCGATGTCGGTGCGAAAAAAGAGATTTACCAACTCATTAATAAGTTTAAAGCCGACGGCATGAGCATCATTTTGGTGTCCTCTGAAATGCCAGAAGTATTAGGAATGAGTGACCGCATCATGGTGATGCATGAAGGCCGCATCAGCGGTGAATTTGACGCTAAAGAAGCAAACCAAGAATTATTACTGGCGTGTGCGGTCGGTAAAAAGATTAACGAGGACGCAGCATGAGTACCAAAACCATGAGCAAAACAACTGAAACTGAAGCGCCGAAGAAAAAGCCGTTAATCAGCAAAGAGTGGCTGATTGATCAAAAGTCATTAATCGCTTTGATCTTCCTGATTGTTATCGTTTCTTTCTTAAACCCGAACTTCTTTACTGTCGATAACATCTTAAACATTCTGCGCCAAACCTCGGTTAACGCAATCATTGCTGTAGGTATGACGCTGGTCATCCTAACCGCAGGTATCGACTTGAGCGTTGGCTCAGTACTGGCACTTTGTGGTGCATTCGCTGCCAGCATGATTGGTATGGAAATCCCTGTAATGGTCGCTGTACCAACTGCTTTATTGGCAGGTGCTGCACTGGGTGCTATCAGTGGTTTGATCATCGCGAAAGGTAAGGTTCAAGCCTTCATCGCAACGCTAGTAACCATGACACTACTTCGTGGTGTAACCATGGTTTACACCGACGGTCGCCCTATCTCAACAGGCTTTACTGACACAGCAGACGCGTTCGCTTGGTTCGGTACAGGCTACGCAATGGGTGTACCGGTTCCTGTTTGGATCATGGTCGTAGTATTCGCATCAGTTTGGTACCTACTTAACCACACACGCTTTGGCCGTTATGTTTACGCGCTTGGCGGCAACGAATCAGCGACTCGCCTATCAGGCATCGACGTAGACAAAGTAAAAATAGGCGTTTACGCAATCTGTGGCCTGTTAGCAGCAGTAGCGGGCATCATCGTAGCCTCTCGTTTGTCATCGGCTCAACCAACCGCAGGTATGGGCTATGAACTAGACGCTATCGCAGCCGTGGTTCTTGGCGGTACAAGCTTAGCTGGCGGTCGTGGTCGTATCATGGGTACATTGATTGGTGCACTGATTATCGGCTTCCTAAACAACGCCCTAAACCTACTAGACGTATCTTCTTACTACCAGATGATTGCAAAAGCAGTGGTTATTCTTCTGGCAGTATTGGTCGACAACAAAAACAAATAAGACTCTAGTTTGAGTCAATGCAACACCCTGCTTTTTCAACAGAAAAGCATCAATAAATAACAAACATTAAATCTATAAATAATGTAACAACGAGCTAGGACTCACCTCCTAGCTCACCCTACACAAAGGACTTACACCATGAAAAAATTAGCGACTCTTATTTCTGCTGCTCTGCTTTCTACAACAGTATCTGTGTCTGCACAGGCGCAAGATACAATGGCAATCGTTCTGTCTACATTGAACAACCCATTCTTTGTAACCATGAAAGATGGCGCAGAAGCGAAAGCTGAAGAGCTAGGCTACAAGCTTATCGTGCTTGATTCTCAAAACGACCCAAGCAAAGAGCTGTCGAACATTGAAGATCTAACTATTCGTGGTGTTAAGGCAATCCTGATCAACCCAACAGATTCAGATGCAGTATCTAACGCAATTCGCATGGCTAACCGCTCTAACATCCCAGTGCTAACGCTAGACCGTGGTGCAAGCCGTGGTGATGTAGTAAGCCACATCGCTTCTGATAACGTAATCGGTGGTGAAATGGCGGGTCACTTCATCATGGAAAAAGTGGGCGAAAAAGCGAAAGTAATCCAACTTGAAGGTATCGCTGGTACTTCTGCAGCTCGTGAACGTGGTGAAGGCTTCATGAACGCAGTAAACGGCAGCGGCCTTGAGCTTCTTGCAAGCCAACCTGCTGATTTCGACCGTACTAAAGGCCTGAACGTAATGGAAAACCTACTTGCAGCTAACCCAGACGTTGAAGCAGTATTCGCTCAGAACGATGAAATGGCCCTAGGTGCACTACGCGCAGTTCAAGCATCTGGTAAAGACGTAATGATCGTTGGCTTCGACGGCACAGACGACGGCATCGCGGCTGTTAACCGTGGCCTACTTGGCGCAACCGTTGCACAACAACCAGACCTAATCGGTTCTTTAGGCATCGAGATTGCAGACAAAGTACTGAAAGGCGAAAAAGTAGACGAGTACGTACCAGTACCTCTAAAAATCATCGCTAAATAATCGATGCTAAACGAGTAATACAAATCAGGGAGTCCCCTGTCTCCCTGCTTTCTTTACTCAATCGCTCATTTACTCACTGACTTACAACAACAACAAGCAAAACCGACAGTGCATCGCTGTTTCTCATTTCCTATCGCGACTTGACGACTCTCTCGCGACTGAATAGTTAACCATGAGAAAGACCCATGCATTTTCAAATACGATATATCATAAGGCTCGTATCATGACTCAACTGATTGTTTTAGGCAGCGTTAACGCTGACCATGTACTGCAAGTTCCTTCGTTCCCTCGTCCGGGTGAAACCTTGATTGGCGGTAACTATCAGGTCATCCCTGGCGGTAAAGGCGCAAACCAAGCGGTAGCTGCAGCACGATTAAATGCGGACATCGGCTTCATCGCTTGTGTCGGTAACGACCCATTTGGTATCAATATTCGTCAAGATTTCGCTAACGATGGGATCAATATCGATGGTGTCATCGTGGCAGAGAACACGCCTACGGGCATCGCGATGATCCAAGTATCAGCAGCGGGTGAAAACAGCATTTGTCTTTCTCCAGAAGCGAACAACAAGCTGACTTGCGAACAAATCGAACCACACCTAGAGAAGATCCGCGGTGCGAAATTCCTTCTAACTCAATTGGAAACTCCTATCGAAGGCATTGAATACGCAGCGAAAACCGCTAAAGAGAGCGGCACTCGTGTGATTCTAAACCCTGCCCCTGCTCGCCCATTATCAGATACGTTATTAGCGTGTGTAGACGTGATTACGCCAAACGAAACCGAAGCTGAAGTGTTAACGGGCGTTACCGTAACCGACAGCGCGTCTGCGCACCAAGCATCTTTGGCTCTGCATGCGAAAGGTATCGAGACAGTAATGATCACGCTTGGCGCTAAAGGTGTATGGGTAAGTAGACACGGTGAAGGTGAACTTATCGCAGGCTTCCGCGTTGAAGCAACAGACACCACCGCTGCTGGTGATACCTTCAACGGTGCATTAGTTACGGGCTTACTTGAAGACATGCCAATGGAGCGCGCGATTAAGTTTGCTCATGCTGCGGCTGCAATTTCAGTAACTCGTTTTGGCGCTCAAACTTCAATTCCAAGCCGTGGCGAAACCGATGCGTTCTTAGCAGAGCAATTATCTGCTTAACTTAATGCCTATTAGAAGGCTGACTCGTGTGCCAAACCCTAATGTTAGCCTTCTAAATAACAAGCATAAGCCCCTGTTTTCAGGAAGAATATCGCTCAACGTGACAAGTTATACCGATCACAGTAAGTAAGTGATCAAAAATAGCGTAGGAAAAAACTTGAGAACAAGGCAGAATTTTTCGATAAGTAGTTATTCTACAATCAAAAATTCTAACGAAGTTATCGAGGTTTTTAACAAACTAGGGTGAACAGATACTTACTACGATTGGTATTACTCCCACAAGGATTTTTTATGGCAACAATGAAAGACATCGCTAAGCTCGCTAAGGTATCTACCTCTACGGTAAGCCATGTGATTAACAAGTCGCGTTTTGTCAGTGAAGAGATTGCTGAGCGTGTCAATAATGCCGCGAGAGAGCTTAACTATGCCCCTTCTGCATTAGCTCGTAGCTTGAAGATGAAGCAAACCAAAACCCTTGGCATGCTAGTGACAACCTCTACCAACCCATTCTTTGGTGAGGTAGTAAAAGGCGTTGAACGTCGTTGTTATGAAAAAGGTTACAACCTTATCTTGTGTAACACCGAAGGCGATAGCGAACGTATGAAATCGTCTATCGATACACTGCTACAAAAGCGTGTCGATGGCTTAATGCTGATGTGCTCTACCCTTGAAGGCGAACATATCGACGTATTCGAACGTTACCCAGAACTGCCTGTAGTGGTGATGGATTGGGGCCCAATGCTGTTTGCGAGCGACAAGATTCAAGACAACTCGCATCAAGGTGGCTACATGGCGACCAAACACCTGATTGATAACGGCCACTCTCAAATTGGCTGTATCACAGGTCCGCTACATCGTAACCAGGCATCATCGCGTTACCAAGGCTTCAAACAAGCGATGGAAGAAGCAGGACTAGAGGTCAACGCCGATTGGATTGTCGAATCTAACTTCGAGTGTGATGGTGGTTTTGATTCATACCAGACACTAAAATCTCGTGGCAAGATGCCGAGTGCACTGTTTGTTAGTAACGACATGATGGCAATGGGCGTGATTCACGCAGCTGCACAAGATGGCACATCAATACCCAACGATCTCTCAATCATTGGATACGATGACATCCACTTATCTAAATACATGACACCGGCTTTAAGCACCGTCCACCAGCCAAAACACCGTTTGGGTAAAGTAGCCGTTGATACACTTTTGAGTCGATTACAAACGCCAGACGCCTACCCACAGGTCGTCGAGTTAGAGCCGACCCTAGTAGAGCGAAGCAGCGTAAAAGCAGTTTAACCCACAGACCCCCTACTCCAGAACAAAGAGCCAGCTTATCCAGT
>NZ_JBQKUM010000021.1:0-65060 GCF_054968605.1 Pseudoalteromonas sp. G5_S1_14_S5
ACACGCAAGGTGGGCTAATAGAGTGATGTTAGTTCAGAATTAACTGGTCAGTAATTTCTGCAGTTTGTCCCTGAGCATCTCAATGTGCGTTCTCTCTGGTGTCTGTTCTTTACAGTGTTCGAGAATGAACTCGATAGAGCTTAGAACTGTTCGCCAGCGAGGTGTTTTAGGCAGCGTTTCTACACGTAGATATTTGTCTAATGTTCGCGTTTGTAGTGTGCTTCTGTCTAGGTAAACGCGCCACAAGCCACTCTTCTCCGCGAATGCAAACTTAGTTTCTCCGGTAACCGACTCCCAGTAAAGGATGGCGTTGGTCATCGCGTCGACTAATACCTCTCGCATTAACTCTTGTTTGTTTTTACCTTCTCCACTGGCTTTATCTGCCAGTCGAGTAAACTCACCACCGAGTTCTTTCAATTGTTGCAGTTTGTCCTTATCACCTTCAAAGGCGTAGCTGGAAAGCGCTTCAACCGCCGTTTCAAGGTTATTAATACGATTTGAGTTAACGCCACCGCCAACATTGAAGATGTACATGGTGTCTAGCCCAGAGCCTTCAGGTAACTTAAGGATGTCACTCGGTATGCGCTGACGAGTATCATCTATATAGATGTCGATATCGCCACAGTAGTGCGCTTGTTCCACCTTTAGGTATTTAGGCGCGATAATTTCGTCGGCCATTGAGCGCTTGAGTTGCTCTTGTCCACGTCTAAATAGCTTTGCTGCGGCTTCGTTGGCAAAGCGAATGCGTTGGTCATCACGAATGCAGATGATGGCCTCTGGCGCTGATTCTAGTTGCTCAAGTAAACGTCCCTGAGTTTCTAGCAAGTTAGCTTCAACCATCGCTCTGTGCTTAAGTTCGAGTTGTAGTTGGTCGTTCTTAAGGCGTCTCTGCTCAGCTTTACTTGCTAATAGATGTGCTGTGATTCGAGCTGCTAGTTCTTGTTTGTTGAATGGCTTAGACAAATAGTCATTAGCGCCAGCTTCGAAGCCGCGTACACGGTCTTCTGCTTGGTTGAGCGCGGTAAGCATTATGATCGGTAGTTGCGCATGGTCATATTGCTTACGCAGTGTTTCACACACTTGATAGCCGCTCATGCCCGGCATCATGATATCGAGCAGCAGTAGCTCTGGCTTCTCTTTTTCAATCAGGTCAATGGTTTCAGGGCCATCGCAGGCTGTACGTACTCGATAACCTTCTAGTTTTAAGAAGCTGTCTAAGACACGAAGGTTAACGGGTTCATCATCGGCGATAACCAGTAGCGGACCATCAGGGTTCTCATTGATGACGCTGTTTTCCTGCTGCGTGTTATCAATCAAATCAGGCGCTTTGAAGTGTGAGTAGCTACCTGATTCGTTGTAGTTTTTAAGCTCTTCTTCTGTTGCTAGAGGCAGAGTGAAGCTGAACGTAGTGCCCAGCATTGGCTGGCTACTTACGTACAGCGAACCACCCATTAATTCAATTAGCTGGCGACTGATCGATAAACCAAGACCTGCACCTTGGCGATAGTTACTGGCGTCTTGGCCTGCTTGAATCAGTGGTTCGAAGATATGTTCAAGGTACTCTGCTGGTATCCCTTGACCTGTATCGACCACTTGCACACGAATGTTGTCGTCGATGACACTCGCAGAGATAACGATTTTACCTTCTGATGTGTACTTGATGGCGTTTCCGACCAAGTTATACATTATCTGCTCAAGGCGCTGAGGATCGGACGACACTAGCCCTAAATCGCTTGGTACTTGGTTAATGATACGAATCGGTTTATTGCCCAGTAGGTGGTGAGATAGCTCGAGCACCAAGCTAGTGGCTGCAGATAGATCAACGGCAGATTTTTTAATGTCCAAACTGCCGTAGCGCATCTTGTGATAATCAAGCAGATCATCAACCAAGGTTGCTAGTCGCTGACCACTATTGATAATGATATCCAGCTGGTATTTCTGGTTAGCCGGGATAGGGTCATTCGCACCTGATATCAGTGCTTCAGCAATACCAACCATACCGTGCAGAGGTGTTCTCAACTCGTGTGAGGTGGTTGCTAAGAATTCATCTTTGAGTTTATTGGCTAGCTGCAATTCATCATTTTGTTTCTGAATGGTCTTAAGGTTTTCCTCAAGTTCCTCATTTTGACTCTTGATCAGCTGCATCTTGTCACGAATTGAACGTTGCATTCGCTCAAAGCTGACTGCCAAGCGACCAATTTCGTCTTTGCGCTCGGTATTGATCATGGTTTCATCAAGATCGCCAGCGGAGACTTTTTCGGCTGCCCATGTTAGTTTAAGCAGCGGTGAGGTGATGAAGTTTGATAAATAGTGTGATGCAACCACCACCAAAATGATTGCCGTGAGCATCACGATAACGAAAATCTTTTCAAGCTGGTGAATACGTGCGAAGGCTTCTTTTTCGGGAAGCTCAACGATCAAAGCCCAAGTGGCGTACTTGAGTTCAATGGGTGTATAAGCTGCGATGATGGCTTGATTCTGGGTGTTATCGAATGTGCCAACTGCGGTTTCGCCTGCCAGTGCTTTGTCCACCACATCTAGGCTTAGGTTGATAGATTCTTGCGAATGAGAAAGGCTACGAGGTAAGTGGTCACTACCAACGAGCAGAGTCTGGATGTTAGAACTCTTGTTTTGATCGGCAATCAGCTTAGTAATGCCGTTGATTGGCAGCCTAAACATCGCGTAACTGTGTAAATAACCTTGCTGCACGATAGGTGCCCCTAGCCATGCTGTTTGTTTACCGTTCTCATCCTTAAAGTCGGAGACAATAACTGGCGTGTAATCTTCGTTGGATTTACGTCGGTCAGTGACGTCTTTAGCTAGTCGCTTAAAAGTAATACCTAGGTTTGAGTCCTTATATTTACCTGTTAGCAAGTTAGTGCCGTAATCGTCATTTTTAAAGACGGAGTAAGCCACGTTACCGTTGATATCAACCAATAAAATATCTTCAAAATCAGAGCGTTTAAGCAACTCTAGATATGCGTTATGGTAGCGCTTATGCAGTAAGCGATAACGTTCACTGCCAATATAGCTGCTCGATTCTGGAAGAATGGATGTTTTGATCTGATCACCAGAACCTTGAATGTAACGTTGTTGAGCATTGCTGCGAGCTTCGTCAATATCCAAACCCAAGCGCTGGAAAGCATTGATCAAGCCATAGAAGCGTCCACCACTGGCATTGGCGAGTTCTGAGCGAACAAAGCCCATCACTTGAGATTCTTGAGCCTGTAGGTAATCGACAATCTGTTGTTGCTTAGTATCACGAACAGAAACAAGGTGCGAAGTGCTTTGTTCCTGAAGATCCTGACTGTGCGATTGAAGGAAAAATATCGCGATAAGTGTCACTGGTGTAATACTAAGGACAAGAAACGCCAGCATTAGGGTATTTTGAAGGCGCTTAAACTTCTGCTTACGATAAAATCTAAACATAAATTGGGTACTACTTTCCTTGATGTACTGCTAAAGGGGCGAAAACAAGTACAGAGAATAGAATTAAATGATTTCCAATTTAACGAAATTAACGAGTTTTTTTACTTTGACAAGTAAGTGGTATTTAAAGCGTGTGCAAAAGCTCACTTTTATAGGTTTTTGATAAAAACATGAACAGACAGCGCAGATAATGACCCTGCGCTGTGCTAGAGAGGCTACTTGTTTGCGTGGTAGATCGCGAATTTAGTGGTCTTATTTAGAGTCGCGCATTTTCCAAATGCTTGCTCAATAATTGGGATGTATTTTAAGAAGCTGTTGGCAACAATGATTAGCTCACCAGAGCGGTTTAAATACTGCGGAGCCTGTGCCAGAAGGGTTTCTGTTGCACTGTAGCTCGTATCCAAGCCTGAGTGGAATGGTGGGTTGCTGATAATGAATTGATAGTCTTGCGCTGTATCTGAGTAGACGTCAGAAGCGAAAACTTTGCCCGTTAAGCCGTTCGCTTCCAGAGTTGCTTGGCTAGACGCTACTGCAAACGCACTGATGTCACACATCTCAAGCTCAATATCAGGATTGCGAGAGGCCATCACCGCACCGAGTACACCTGCCCCACAACCGAAATCCAGCACTTTCCCCTTCAACGTTGGCAAAGTATCGAGCAGAAGCTGGCTACCGACATCGAATTCACCATGGCTAAAGACACCTGGCAGACTTTTTACGGTAAGTGATTGCTCACCAATGTTCACCGAGTAAGTTTTAAACCAGTCTTGCAGGTTAAAAGCGGCTGGCTGCTCAAAGCATTGCCCCCAGTAGAAAGAGCAACGACGCGCTGAATCGTATTTTGCGACCTTACCGTAAGCGGCAAACATCTTCTCAATGCTTTTCACACCAGAGCGGTTCTCACCAACCACAACAATCTCAGTATCTTTGCCTAGTTTGGCAAACAGCATAGCTAGCAAAAACTCAGCTTCAGCTTTTGCTTTTGGCCAGTACAACATCACTAAATCAGCTTTGGTCTCTTCGGTAAACTCAGCACCGTAAAAACGTTGAATAGTGCTGTAGCCTTCAAGCTGACGGTAGTAGCTATAGTTTGAAGTAAATACAGAAACAGACTCACAGTGTTTTGCTAACTCAACAGGGAATAAGTCTTCAGCCTCACCGGCAACTAAAACATGTTTGCCTTCAAAGTAGGCAAGTTGGCGCTCAGCAATCTGGCTTGGGGCAATATAAGCTGACATAGGACACTCTATTGAATTGTTAGCAAAAAATGAGGGCGGATTTTCGCATAATCCGCCCAAAGCTTGAAGTGTTTAATACTCGTTCGGCAAGTAAGTGATTGAAGAGCGGTTTAACTCTTGTCTTGCTGATTTAAAAAGTCCTTAAATTCTTCATCGTAGATGTTAAATAGAACAATGGTAATCGCAAAAATCAGCGGGCCGTAGATAAGGCCAATCAGTCCGAATAGTTGGATACCACCCAGTAGCGAGAAGAAGATCATTAGGGTGTTCATACCCGCACTGCCTTGCATTAACAGCGGTCGTAGTAGGTTATCTATCGAGCCAACAATCGCCACGCAGTAAACCGTTAGGAAGATAGCCCAAGTCGTGTCGCCGGTTAGGAACAAGTATGCCGCCGCAGGGAGCCAGATTAGCGCAGTACCGACTACTGGGATGAACGAAGCAAAGCCCATCATGGTGCCCCAGAACAGGCCCGGGAAGCCAGCAATCCACATACCGAAACCACCAGCAATACCTTGTGCGATAGCGGTTAGGAATGATCCCATCACTGCTGATTTTGATACTTGCTCAATCTCAGCGAGAAGTTTGTCTTCTTGGCTGCGAGACAGAGGAAGAATATGGCGAACCACACTGATGATCTTGTCATGGTCTCTAAGTAGGAAGAACAGAACGAACAACATCAAGAAGAAGTCCATCAAGAAGTTGGTCGCATCACCAAGGATCTTCGCACTAATGCCGACAAGCTTAGAGCCAAAGCTTGTCGCGAACTCACCAACTTTCTGTGCGATAGCTTTCGGTTCAATGTTATCGAAAGGCAGGTAGTTATTAATGAAAGATAACGCTTTAACCACGATAGGGTGCTCAAACAGGGTTTGAATACCGCCATGTGTGACCCATTGATAGGTGTTTTGAGAAAATAGAGAGCCTTGCTGCACGATCGCTGCGAACACTGCCAGTAAAGGGATAACAATAATAAAGGTTAAGATCACACAAGATAGTAATGAGACGAGGTTTGCTTTGTTCGGGATCTTCTTTTCAAGCCACTCATGGATCGGAAACATTAACAATGAAATGATGAAGGCCATTACGATTGAGTTAACGTAAGGTTCTATAAGTAGGTAACAAGCATAAGCCGCAGCGAGCAGCGCAATGATGATTACCCAGTGACTGGAATTGATTTTAATTTTTTCTGACACGGTAATGGTCTCTATATTTGCGTTCTGAGTTTATAATGGCTGCAAAACAGAGAGTTAGCAATGAGGAGTTTTGATAATGGGATGCTGTAATAAAGACAAGAAATGCCAAGATGAAGAGCAGCAAACGAAAAAAGAGATTCCTTGGTTCAGAATGTTCCTTGGTACGCTCATGCTGTTGGTTTTCTTGTTCTGGGAACGTTAAGCGCTTTGCCGACATAGGTCGACGTATGTGACAGAGTGATTTCCCTTCATAAGTTGAGTGCTATCCATTAAAAAGGGCTGCGTTAATGCAGCCCAAAATTCAATCAGTTAGCGACTTATTAGCGCTTTTGATTATTTGCTTTCTGCAGCAATAATAGCAAGAGAACGGTCAGCGGCTTCTAGTGTCGCTTCAATCTCTTTTGAACCGTGAGCAAGAGATGTAAAGCTTGCTTCGAATGCAGAAGGTGCAAGGTATACACCGTGATCTAGCATCAGGTGGAAGAAGCGCTTGAAGCGTTCTACATCACACTTAGTTACATCTTCGTAGCATGTTACTGCATCTTGCTCAGTGAAGAAGAAACCAAACATGCCGCCAACTTGGTGAACTAGCATTGGAATGCCGTGCTTGTCAGCTAGTTGCTTGAAGCCATTCGCTAGCTGCTTAGTTTTTGATGCTAGACGCTTCTCGTTGCCTTCTTCACGCAGAAGGTTCAGACATGCATAGCCCGCAGCCATTGCTACTGGGTTACCGGAAAGAGTACCAGCTTGGTAAACTGGGCCCGTAGGTGCGATGTATTGCATCACGTCTTTACGACCACCAAAAGCACCTACTGGCATACCGCCACCGATAACTTTACCAAGACACGTTAGGTCTGGCTTGATGTTGTAGTAAGCCTGCGCACAGCCTTCAGCAACACGGAAACCTGTCATCACTTCATCAAAGATCAGTAGCGCGCCTTCTTGATCACAGATCTCACGTAGGCCTTCGTGGAAGCCTTCTACTGGTGGGATACAGTTCATATTACCCGCTACAGGCTCAACGATGATACAGGCGATCTCACCTTTGTTTGCTTCAAACAGCTCACGTACAGAGTCTAGGTTGTTGAATGTTGCCGTTAGTGTGTGTTTAGCGAAGTCTGCTGGTACGCCTGGAGAGCTTGGCTGACCTAGAGTCAGAGCGCCAGAACCTGCTTTTACAAGTAGGCTGTCTGCGTGGCCGTGGTAGCAGCCTTCAAACTTAAGAATTTTGTCACGACCAGTAAAGCCACGAGCAAGGCGAATTGCACTCATCGTTGCTTCAGTACCTGAGCTAACCATACGTAGCTGTTCCATTGAAGGAACCATCTCAGACACAAGCTCAGCCATTTTGATTTCAGTTTCAGTTGGAGCACCGAAGCTAAGACCACGTTGAGCCGCTTCAATTACTGCATCACGGATAACAGCGTGGTTGTGACCAAGGATCATTGGACCCCAAGAGCCAACGTAGTCGATATATGCTTTACCATCAGCATCAAAAATAAGTGGGCCATCAGCGCGTTCAACGAAGATTGGAGAACCACCTACGCCATTGAATGCACGAACTGGAGAGTTTACGCCACCAGGAATAGTTTGCTGTGCTTTTTCGTACAGCTCTGCTGATTTGGTCATTGATATATCCTCTTTTGACTGTCGGACCAATTGGTTGGCATTGTACCTATCCATAATCCAACTAGGAATGGTTTAGCTGATATAATCGCCCGAATCTGATTATTTTGTGTGGTTGCACATTCATTTTGTTTCTATTTGATGAGTTTTTAGCAGGAAAAACGGCGATCAGGTGGTGAATACTTGAACGTTTCAATCAGGTATTGGATAATCAGCAGAATATAAGAAAATACTCAACAACTATGGTCTCGAATTAGATTTGTATCATGTTGTTTTTGACACAGGTAAGAGAGGTTGTCGTGAGCGAAGCAAATATCCCATTGTCTTTTTCTGATGCAGCAGCTACCCGCGTACAAACGCTGATTGCTGAAGAAGAAAACCCAGAGCTAAAACTGCGTGTATACATTACAGGTGGTGGTTGTAGTGGTTTCCAATACGGCTTCACATTCGATGAAAAAGTAAATGATGGCGACACAACTATCGTAAACAGTGGTGTAACGCTGGTTGTCGATCCAATGAGCCTACAATACCTAATGGGTGGCGTGGTTGATTACACTGAAGGCTTAGAAGGTGCACGTTTCTTTGTAAACAACCCTAATGCAACAACTACATGTGGTTGTGGTGCATCATTCAGCGTATAGGCCCAGATTAACGTCGCTTAACTGAAAGCCATATTTGAATCATCGTAAACGCCGGACTTATGTTCGGCGTTTTTGTTTTTTATCCCCTTCAATTTTACCTCCCTTTCGTACACGGCATATTTTTTAAACTGTTGATAACGTGCTCAACTTTATTTCTCCAGTCCTGTTAATATTACTTATTTGTATCAGTGAGTCTCTTGCGAGGCTGTTGCGCCAATTAATGCACCTAATACACCTAATGCGCCAGAAAAGGATTTGTTATGCCAACTCTACCTTCTAACTCAGCACTTTTTCAGAAGCTTAAACAGCCGTGCTTAGTTTCTTTGATTTTAGTGATGTTGCTTTCTATCTGGCTTGGTTTAGGTGTGGGACAAGCTGAAGAGTCGCTTTTTTGGTGATGTGGCGACAGTACGCCGAGCGTTTCGAGACCCAGAAAGCTTTGCTCGCTTAGATGGTATGTCTGCGGTGGTCTTGGATATCAAGAAGCGTGCTGGTGAGAACATCATTGAAACGGTTGAGCTAGTGAAAGCGGTAATGGCTAGTGCTCAGCAGCAAGCCGAGTGGCCAAATAACTTGCTGGTCAAGTACACCAAGGATGAATCTGAAGATTTGAAGACCATGCTCAATGATCTGCAAAACAATATCCTATCCGCCATTATTCTGGTGGTGATCGTTATCATCGCTATTCTTGGTGTGCGTACTGCTCTGCTGGTGGGTATTTCTATTCCCGGCTCATTCCTAACTGGATTACTTGTTCTCTCGGTATTCGGTTTGACCGTTAACATCGTAGTTCTGTTTTCGCTGATTATGGCGGTCGGAATACGGTGGACGGAGCGATTGTGGTGACTGAATTCGCAGATCGACGGATGCAAGAGGGAGAAGGGCGTAAAGATGCCTACCGAGATGCAGCCAAGCGGATGGCATAGCCGATTACCGCCTCTACCGCAACGACTTTATCGGCGTTTGCTCCGCTGTTGTTCTGGCCTGATGTGACGGACGAATTTATGAAGTTCCTACCACTCACCCTGATCGCGACTAACACTAGATGGGAGTGTTACGCGAATATAAAAAAAGAGCGCCTTGACGGGCGCTCTTTTCATTTTCTATTTTGCTCTGAAGCTACAAGTCTTGAACTTTCTAGTTCGTCGCTAGCAACTGACCGTATCGCTCAAGGTTTTTCAATCGAATCTCTGAGTTTGCAATAAAGGTTGCTTTTGCCTTACCCGTTAGCGACTTAGATTGAGGTAACTTCACGGTACGCGCATTCTTGTGAACGCCATTAACTAAGAATTCGTAATGCAAGTGTGGACCAGTTACACGGCCTGTGCCGCCCAGAGTACCAATAGTTTGACCTTGCTTGACTCGTTGGCCTGTTTTCACCATCCGCTTCTTCATGTGCAGGTATTTGGTGACGTAGGTATTGCTGTGTCTAATGAATACGTAATTACCGTTGAATTGGTTGTAGCCAGATTTCTGTACGGTACCATCACCTGCAGCCCAGATAGGTGTGCCAACAGGGGCTGCATAATCGGTGCCTCTGTGCGCACGAATCTTGCCAGTTACTGGGTGTTTTCGGCGTGGATTGAAGTTTGAGGTTACACGACGGAAATCGATAGGAGCGCGCAGAAAGGCCTTCTTCATTGCACGGCCGTTTTCGTCGTAGTAGTTACCGCTTTTATCGTCTAATACCGCAGTAAATGAATCGCCTTGGTTGGTAAAGATAGCAGCTATGATCTTACCACGGCCAATCACTTCACCTTCAACCACTTTCTCTTGATATAAGATTTTAAAGCTGTCGTTCTTACGAATATCTAATGCAAAGTCGATATCCCAACCAAAGATACCCGCAAGTTCCATGATTTGGTTAGCGGTTAGGCCTGCACTGACACCGGCATTCCAGAAATTTGAGGTAATATTGGCTTCGGCATAGTTGTATTGATAAGCGACTTCTTTTTTATCAAAACTTGAGGTGAATGAATCGCCGGATTTGGTGATTTTGAAGCTTTCAAACGCGCTAAGTTGTCGTTTGAGCTGAATAAGGTCGTTGTTTTCATCAAATCCGAATTGCAGCACATCACCAGGTCTTAGGTTTGAGAGCTGCTTTTTAATGTCTTTATTGGTATTGAGAAGATTGAGTAACAAGCGGTATGAGAGACCAATACGTTCAAATAAAACAGAAGTGCTTTCGCCAGAGCGAACCGTGTATTGTTCCCAGTTCAGGACAGCTGTTGGTGGTGCGTCATTCGAACTTACTAGCGCGGAAGCATCGATGCTCAAAGGGTAATGTTTACCTACGACAAGTACGCCCGTATCGTCGCGCAAGCTGTTGACGTCGGGAAGTAAGAAAATCGCGATGAAAATTATGGCACTAAAAAATACGATAAAGGCCCGGTGCAATATAGGAAGGCGTGCAAAAATAGACAACATGTTCCGGTTCGTTCTGTAAATATGATGAAAATCGGAGACGGAATAGTGTAACTGGTTTCAAAATACATCGCTATTCAAGTAAGATGTCTAACTATTATATTTTTGCCAAATCTGTGGGAGTGAACAAGAATGGCGAGTATTGAAGCTGCACTAGCCGAGATCAAACGTGGCGTAGAAGAACTTATTCCAGAAGACGAGCTGATTGCTAAATTAAAAGAAGGTCGTCCTTTACGCATTAAACTGGGTGCTGATCCAACAGCTCCAGATATCCACTTAGGCCATACGGTTATCTTTAACAAGCTTCGTGCTTTCCAAGAGCTTGGTCATGAAGTGACATTCCTGATTGGTGATTTCACTGCAATGGTTGGTGACCCATCAGGTAAAAACTCAACGCGTCCACCACTAAGCCGTGAAGACGTATTGAAGAATGCTGAAACTTACAAAGAACAAGTATTCAAAATTCTAGATCCTGCGAAAACACAAATTCGCTTCAACTCTGAGTGGCTATCTGACCTTGGCGCAGAAGGCATGATTCGTCTTGCTTCTAACCAAACTGTTGCTCGTATGCTTGAGCGTGATGACTTCAAAAAGCGTTACGCTGGTGGTCAACCGATCGCTATCCACGAATTTATGTACCCACTTCTACAAGGTCACGACTCAGTTGCACTAGAGAGCGACGTTGAGCTTGGCGGTACTGACCAGAAGTTCAACCTTCTAATGGGTCGTGAACTGCAAAAAGCGGCAGGTCAAAAACCACAAGCGGTACTGATGATGCCACTACTTGTTGGTCTAGACGGCGTTAAGAAGATGTCTAAGTCAGCACACAACTACATCGGTATCAGCGAAGCACCAAGCGAGATGTTTGGTAAGATCATGTCTATCTCTGATGACCTAATGTGGAGCTACTACGAGCTTCTGTCTTTCCGTCCGCTTGAAGAAGTGGCTGAGTTGAAAGCTGGCGTTGAAGCGGGTAAAAACCCACGTGACGTTAAAGTACTTCTGGCTAAAGAGATCATTGCTCGTTTCCACAGTGAAGCTGATGCTGATGCAGCAGAGCAAGAGTTCGTTAACCGCTTTGCTAAAAACCAAGTGCCAGATGATATGCCTGAGTTCGAATTCGAAGCAGGCCTACCAATCGCTAACGTTCTAAAAGAAGCGGGTCTAGTAAACTCGACTTCTGATGCGATGCGTATGATCAAGCAGGGTGCTGCTAAGATCGAAGGCGAGAAAGTTGAAAATAACAAACTGGTACCTGAAGCGGGTACTGCAGTTTATCAGGTTGGTAAGCGTAAGTTTGCTCGTATTACTATCAAGTAATAACGCATATCAATGATTGAATAAAAGGCATCTACGGATGCCTTTTTTATTGACACAAAGTTGACGAAAAACTTTTTACAGGATTGCTACACTATGCGCGCTGTCGAGCTGACAGTAATTTTGGAGATTTTTATGAACAATACCGACCATCCTCCTAGTTTGAATGGAGAAGAATAACCTGTCTCGGTATTGATCTATTGTCCTTCCGTTCAGGTAGGGTATCTTTGTTTCCCCCTCATTCTTTTCCACACACTAGATTCTAACAAGTAGACACATCAGTGCTTTAAGATCCTGATGCGCTTAGCTATATATGCTTGAGTTATAGGATTTAAGCTCTTAGTGTGCAAAGCTTTATGTTCTTGAAGTACTCGCTGAAGCCTACTTGTTTTGATGGTCGTTACCTTTGCCAATCGGGAGATTCGCCATGACGGTAATGAACAACACTTTTTTATCTATTGAAGCTCTGTACTCAGAGCAAGACATTCAAGCTGTATCGAATGCATTTCAGCAATATGGCCGTGAACAGCAGGTCAGGCTTTTGAATTGTATGCCGCTTGAAGACGCAGTGCTTGTATTAGGGCAATGCTCTCTAAGTACGATTCAAGCTCTACTTAGTGAGTTAGAGGAGCAAGGCTTTGAAAAGCGCTCGCGACATCTAGCTCACCAACTAGGGTTAATCTATTCAGAGGTTGAACCCCAACAAGGTTACCTTTCTACTGGTGTGTTAAGCCATGTTAGACAGCGTATTGGTTGGATTATTTCGCTGGCACTGCTAGGTATCGTTTCTGGGCTTATTATCGCTCAGTACGAAGACATCCTAAGCCAATTGGTGCTTCTGGCTATTTACATGCCCGTCATCGCCGCGGCTGGTGGTAACACGGGAACCCAAGCCGCGACTCTGGTAATTAGAGCCTTAGCTACTGGTGAGTTGAAGAAACGCCAGTGGGCCAATGTTCTGTGGAAAGAGTTTAGAGTGGCTATTTGTTTAGCACTAGCGATTGCAGCTGTAATGATTGGACGTATCTTGCTGTTCAGTGAAAACCAATCCACTGGTGGTTATGACATTAATATGATTGCCTTTGCTATCGCGGTTGCTCTGTTTATTCAGGTGACTATTTCAACGGTTCTCGGTGGTGGGTTGCCTATTGTAGCTCGTTTGTTCAAGTTGGACCCAGCGGTGTTGGTGAGCCCGGTATTAGCGTCAATAGTAGACATCTCAGGGATGTGGATCTATTTCACCGTCGTAAATGCGTTTTTAGGCATTGCCTAGCGCCTATTAAATAGTAACAGCACTTCGAAAATAAAAATGGCGCTGAAGATTTAAGATCTTCAGCGCCATTTTTTATTGCGTCATAAACCGTTTACAACAAACGATTCGTCATTTGGACTGGCTCTGTGTTTGACTGTATTCAACCACATCTTTATAAAAAGCACGTTCAAACAGCGTAATCGGTGCTTCCACTGGTTTATCTGGATCTTGTTCTTCAGGGAAGTAGTCGCGAACAAATTGTACGAACAGAGAGCTTGGCTTTCCTGACTTATCTAAACCATATCCCGCCATATTGTAAGTTCCGTACAAAGAACCACTCTTAGCTGTGATGCTGCCCTGAATCGGTGCCTTCCTCATGCTTTGTCGGTACTTCAGCGTTCCATTTATACCTGATGTTGGCATGGCTTCGATCAGGTTGAGCTGTGAGTCTTTTTCCCAGATATAGCGAAGCACTTTAGCCATGGTCTGCGATCTCATTCGATTGTTTCTAGATAAACCAGAACCATCCACAAGTTGCGCTTTACTGAGGTCGATATTCGCTTTGGTCAGCAGTATCTGCTTTATTGCTTCAGTGCCGTTATTGAAACTGCCCGGCTGCACATAAAACTTAGCTCCCAAGGTTTTGGTGAGATTGTCTGCGATCAGGTTATCTGATTTTTTTAGCATAGTATCGAGCAGCTCTGGAAGTTTCGCTGAGTGATGGCTAGCCACTAATGTCTTTTTATTGGTGTTCTCCTTAGCTCCAATGATCACATCACCTTTTACTTGCATTTTCAGCTCCTTAAGTAGTGAGTTCACCACTTGAGAGGTGTAAAGCTCAGGGTTTTGAATGGCGAACTTTAGTGGTAATGGCTTCTTACGTTCCACTAAGCAGCCAGAGAGCGTATATGAGTTATCTGTTGTGGTGATGAGCTCTAAGTCGCACTGGGTGGCTTTTTGTCCAGAGCGCGTAACAGTGGCTGCATTGGTTGTCACGTCTATTGGATAATGGGCTGGAATATAGACGCGGGTGTTGCCGTTATCTTTTGTATAAATAGAGGCTTGGGCACAGTTGCTGTCTAAGGTCATCGCACTAGAAGGCGCGCTGTAACAAACGCCTAGAATGTCCCAAGGCCAACCCACAGCTCGTTGATAGCCGGTATAAGCGGTGTTATCCAGGTATAAGTTGCCTTTTATGGTTCTGGATTGATATTTAACGTACTGAACTAACAGGCTTTTTAGGTGTTCGCGTTGTAGTGTTGGGTCGCCGCTAAATGAAATGATCGAATCATTGCCAGAACGAACAATGCTGGTGGTGTAATGAAAGTTGTCGCCTAGCTCTAATTTAGCCGCTAAAGCCGTCACCAGTTTTAACGTGCTGGCTGGTGGATAAAAGTCATCGCTATTGGGATTTAGCTCACTCGAATCATCACTCAATGATTGGAGTATCAAACTCACACTACTACCATCGGGCAGTGTATCAAGAGGGGCGTATGCGAAAGCGTTAACAGATAAAGCGCTAATGGAAAAACTACATAGCAGTAGTGTGGGTAGAAGGCGCATAGAAGATTGTCTTGGATGGCTGATGTTTTCAGTATACAGATATAAAAAACGCCCGCTAGAGAGCGGGCGTTTTGATTCACAATTAACTAATCAATTAGATAATCAGAATTAGAAGTCGTAACGTAGGCCGATAGCTAGCTCGTCTTCAGCGTCTGCTTTAGATGCAGTACGAGTAACTAGGTTAGTTGTATCACCAAACTTGTCGCCTTTAGAAATTAGGTTGAAGTTGTACGAGATGTACGTACGGAAGTTCGGTTTGAAGTAGTAAGTTGCATCGATAGCAACGTTATCAGCAGCTGTCTCGTTGTCGAACTCAGCGTTGTTGTACGTTAGCGTGAATGCAGTATTGTCTAGTGTGTATGCTGTTGCGAATTCGTAACCAGTGTAATCACCGTTCTTCTTCGCTAGCTCACCGTCTGTGAAAGTACCTGCGAAATATAGAGACTCAATGCGGTAAGATGCAGCAAGCATGTACTCGTTTTGCTCGTCTTGGTCAGCGTAACCTGCACCTAGCTTAAAGCCAGAATCGCCGATTGCGTAGATACCAGATAGAGAGTAACCATCTGCGTTGTTGTCTGTGTAACCGCCATCAACTGAATCTGTACGGTCTGCGAAGCGGTAGCTTGCTTTTACTGCTAGGTCTTGGAACTCGCCTTTGTAAGAAAGCATGTTGTCAGTGCGGTCTGCTGCAGCAATTTTGTATGCTGCCGAGTTACCGTGGTAAGACATGATATCCGTGAAGTCAGTGATTACGCCTAGTGCACCATCGTTTTTACCGTAAGTTACTTCACCGAAGTTACCGCCCATACCAGCGTATGTGTAACGGTGGTCAATGTCGTCACCGCCAGTGTTGTCAGCAGTGTTGTATTCTGCTTCGTAGAAACCAACACCGTATAGGCCGTCTTGGATTTCAACTTTACCTAGGAAGTTAAGACGTACACGTGTTTTATCTTCAGCTTTGCCGTCTTTTAGAGATAGACGAGCTTCAGCACGGCCACCGATTTCTAGAGAAGTGCCGTTAGAGCTGTATACAGAAGTGCCGTCGATACCACCAGCTTGTTTACCGTCCGCTGCTACTGCGCTAGTAGCAAGAGCTGCAGCTGATACAGCAAGCGCGATCATAGTCTTGTTCATGTTATTAATTCCTAATTACTGTCCATAAAGGTATTTATTAAGGATTTGAACCCTTTTGTGTATTGCCTGTATTAATCAGGCTTCATAACCATGATTAGAACAGAAGTCTGAAAAATGCCAGTGCAATCCATGGGTTACTTTTTACCTCTAAAGTTCATTTGTCAGTTAGTAAAATGATATAAAACTAAAAAACGAACACTGTTTTATTATATTTTTTGTTATTTAAGTTTATGTTTTATAGTGTTTTTTACAAAAGTGTGATCTGTGTTTGTTTTGTTTGTTTTTTGTTTTTTTAGATATTTATTTTTCGACTTATTGATGGGGAGGTTACTATTCATTTTTGTGATGTCAGTAATTTTGACCTAGATACAGCTTTTAAAACGCAAAGTGGAATAAAGATGATTTAGCCATAAAGTTTGTTTACACTTAGCCAAATCGTTTTGTTTCTACTACCCAATAAAATACGTTGGGTGTATTTATGTTGGCCAAAGAAAACTTTGGCATAGAGGTAAAAAATGGAAAAGGTTCCAATGACAGTACGTGGCGCTCAGCAGCTACGTGACGAATTAGATCGCCTACTTAAGCTACGCCCTGTTATCTCAGCAGCTATTGGTGAA
Organism: Pseudoalteromonas sp. G5_S1_14_S5; assembly: GCF_054968605.1. Taxonomy (NCBI): domain Bacteria; kingdom Pseudomonadati; phylum Pseudomonadota; class Gammaproteobacteria; order Alteromonadales; family Pseudoalteromonadaceae; genus Pseudoalteromonas; species Pseudoalteromonas sp. G5_S1_14_S5. Next base: position 16,438 of record NZ_JBQKUM010000021.1, read on the forward strand.
GCACGTGAACTAGGTGATTTAAAAGAGAACGCTGAATACCATGCTGCTCGTGAAGAACAGGGTATCTGTGAAGCTCAAATCCGCGACATTGAATATAAACTTTCAGTGGCTCAGATCATCGATGTAACTCAGATGGAAAATACGGGTAAGATTATCTTTGGTACAACAGTCACTCTGATTGATGTTGATACAGACGAAGAGTACCGTTACCAAATCGTTTCTGAAGACGAAGCCGATATCAAAACTGGCCGTATCTCCGTGAAGTCACCAATTGCTCGTGGTCTTATCGGTAAGATGGAAGGCGACGAAGTAATTATTTCGACTCCTGGCGGTGATAAAGATTACGAAATTGACAAAGTAGAATATATCTAATTGAATTTTCTTTGTTTCTGATAAGTAAAAAGGTCGCTAAATGCGACCTTTTTCGTTTCTCACGCTACACTAAAAGATAAGCGCACTGGCCATCCCTCTGTGAAGCTAGCTTATTAAATGGCTAACTTACTTACGTGGAATCTCGATTTTACGTGCTTCTGATTGACGGAATAGTACTAGAACTTTACCGATAGTCTGTACTTTCTCAGCTTTAGTTTCACGTACAATTGCATCGATAATTAGCAGCTTAGTTTCACGGTCTTCTGATGCAACTTTAATTTTTATCAGTTCATGATGGTCTAAAGCTAATTCGATTTCCGCTAGAACAGCTTCAGTAAGTCCATTTGCGCCCATTAGCACTACAGGTTTTAAACTGTGAGCTAGGCCCTTTAGATGCTGCTTTTGTTTGGTACTTAGGTTCATTACGCGGCCAATTTTCTTTACTATTAGGGTTGAAAAAACCTATTTTAACGCCATCTAATGCTGAAGACTATAATTTATTCGGCAATTAGTACTTTCCTCCACTTTAGGTATCCAATGAGCAAACAGAAACACTCGGCCAGTTCAGGCCGTTGGTTGAAGGAACACTTCGACGACAAGTACGCAAACGAAGCAAGAAAGAAAGGCTATCGCTCACGTGCTTATTTCAAAATGGAAGAGATTCAAACGAAAGATAAATTGCTGTCTCCAGGGATGACCGTTGTGGATTTAGGTGCAGCGCCTGGTGGTTGGTCTCAATATGCTGCTAAGATTGTTGGAGACAACGGACAAATCATTGCGTGTGACTTGTTACCAATGGATCCGATTGCTGGCGTTAGCTTCTTACAGGGCGATTTTCGCGAAGACGCTGTTCTTGAAGCCTTATTGGAACGTATACAACCAAATATGGTTGATGTCGTGATGTCAGATATGGCACCTAATATAGCGGGCAACAACTCTGTAGATCAGCCAAGAGCTATGTATTTAGTTGAATTAGCTTTGGATATGTGTCGACAAGTTCTAGCTACCGATGGTAGTTTTGTTGTAAAAGTATTCCAAGGCGAAGGGTTTGATCAATACGTTAAAGACGTCCGTGAGATGTTTAAAACGGTGAAAGTCAGAAAACCCGACTCTTCTCGAGCTCGTTCTCGTGAAGTGTTTATCGTAGCCACTGGTTACAAAGGTTAACGATTCTCTTTCAAGAGTGAGAGTTAACAATATAGCTACAGGTTACAAACTGTAGTACCCTACCTTTAATTACAATTAGTTATCGAGAGGCTGACACCTTGAGTGACATGGCAAAAAATTTAATTCTGTGGCTTGTTATCGCAGTAGTGTTGATGTCGGTATTCCAGAGCTTCGGCCCTGGGGAAAGTAACGGCAGAGCAGTAGATTACACCACGTTTGTACAGGAAGTTGGCCAAGGCCAGATTCAAGACGCACAGTTCAATAACAGCGAAATCACTTTCACACGTCGTGGCGGTGGTGCTAAGTATGTAACTTACATGCCTGTTTATGATCAAAAGCTACTTGATGACTTAATTAATCAAAAAGTAAAAGTTCAGGGCACACCACCTGAAGAGCAGAGCCTACTAGGCACTATCTTCATCTCTTGGTTCCCTATGATCTTACTGATTGGTGTGTGGATTTTCTTCATGCGTCAAATGCAAGGCGGCGGCGGCGGTAAAGGCGCGATGTCTTTTGGTAAGAGCAAAGCTCGTATGATGAGCGAAGAACAGATCAAAACGTTGTTTGCAGACGTCGCTGGTTGTGACGAAGCAAAAGAAGACGTGAAAGAATTGGTTGATTACCTTCGTGACCCAAGTCGTTTCCAAAAACTGGGTGGTAAGATCCCTACAGGTATCCTGTTGGTTGGTCCTCCTGGTACAGGTAAAACGTTGCTTGCAAAGGCGATTGCGGGCGAAGCGAAAGTACCATTCTTTACTATTTCAGGGTCTGACTTCGTTGAAATGTTTGTTGGTGTCGGTGCATCTCGTGTACGTGACATGTTCGAACAAGCTAAGAAAGCAGCACCATGTATCATCTTTATCGATGAGATCGATGCAGTAGGTCGTCAGCGTGGCGCGGGTGTTGGTGGCGGTCACGATGAGCGTGAGCAAACACTGAACCAAATGCTCGTTGAGATGGATGGTTTCGAAGGTAACGAAGGTATTATCGTTATCGCAGCGACTAACCGTCCAGACGTACTAGACCCAGCATTACTTCGTCCTGGTCGTTTTGACCGTCAGGTTGTGGTTGGTCTACCAGACGTTCGTGGCCGTGAGCAGATTCTTAAAGTACACATGCGTAAGGTTCCACTAGCAGGTGATGTTGAACCATCTCTTATTGCACGTGGTACACCAGGCTTCTCAGGTGCAGACCTTGCGAACCTTGTGAACGAAGCGGCGCTATTTGCAGCTCGTGGTAACAAGCGTAATGTTTCTATGGTTGAGTTTGAACTTGCTAAAGATAAAATCATGATGGGTGCAGAGCGCCGTTCAATGGTTATGTCAGAAGAAGTGAAAGAGTCAACGGCTTATCACGAAGCAGGACACGCGATTGTTGGTCGTTTGGTACCAGAACACGATCCAGTGTACAAAGTATCAATCATTCCACGTGGTCGTGCACTTGGTGTGACGATGTACCTACCAGAGCAAGATCGTGTGAGCATGTCTCGCCAACACCTAGAGTCTATGATTTCTAGCTTGTACGGTGGTCGTCTTGCTGAAGAACTTATTTACGGTAAAGACAAAGTTTCAACTGGTGCATCTAACGATATCGAACGTGCAACTGATATTGCTCGTAAGATGGTTACGCAGTGGGGCTTCTCTGAGAAACTGGGTCCTCTTCTTTACGCAGAAGAAGAAGGTGAAGTTTTCCTTGGTCGCGGTATGAGCCAAGCTAAGCACGTTTCTGATGACACGACTAAGCTTATCGATGAAGAGATTCGTATCCTTATCGACCGTAACTACGACAGAGCTAAGAAGATTCTCGAAGAGAACATGGATATCATGCATTCGATGAAAGACGCTCTAATGAAGTTCGAAACGATCGATGCAGGTCAAATTGATGACTTGATGGAACGTAAGCAAGAGATTCGTGATCCAGCTGGTTGGGGTGATCAGGTAAAAGTTGAGCCTGCAAAGGAAGAAGCAAAACCTGAAGCTAAGGCAGAAGAAGCTAAAGCGGAACCGAAAGCTGAAGAGTCAAAAGTTGAAGAAGTTAAATCTGAATCAGATGATGCTCAAAACAAAGATTCTTAATCACTAACCAGTCAATTAAAACCCTGAGTACGCTCAGGGTTTTTCTGTTTATAGCCTATGGTGTTTTACTCTTTAAGATCGGCCTTCCATGATATTAAAAGCAAATAATAAAACTCTCGTGTTAGATCGCCCACATGTGATGGGGATCCTCAATGTCACCCCTGATTCTTTTTCTGACGGTGGAAAATTTAACTCACTTGATAATGCCCTACAGCAAGCAGAACGCATGATTAAAGCGGGCGTTAGCATTATCGATATTGGTGGTGAGTCAACTCGACCTGGCGCTCCTGATGTTTCGTTAGAAGAAGAGCTTGCGCGTGTCATCCCTGCTATTAAAGCGATTCGTGCCAAGTTTGATGTGTGGATCTCGATAGATACCAGTAAAGCGGAAGTGATGCGCCAAGCTGTTGAAGCGGGCGCTGATTTGATCAATGATGTGCGCGCTTTGCAAGAGCCAGGAGCATTACAAGTCGCTGCTGATGCCAATGTCCCGATTTGTCTGATGCACATGAAAGGCCAGCCAAGAACCATGCAAGCTAACCCAAATTATGATGATGTTCTTCTGGATGTAGAAGCATTCTTGCAAGAAAGGGTAAAAGCTTGTGAGGCGGTTGGTATTTCAAAAGAGCAGCTGATTCTTGATCCAGGCTTTGGTTTTGGTAAAACCATAGAACACAATTACCACCTACTAGCGCATCTTGAAAAGTTTCATTCGTTAGGCTTACCTGTGTTAGCTGGGATGTCGAGAAAATCGATGATTTTTAAATTGCTAGACAAGGTTCCAGCCGACTGCATGGTCGCAAGCGTAACTTGCGCAACCATTGCCGTAATGAAAGGCGCACAAATTATTCGTGTTCATGATGTCGAAGAGACATTGGAAGCGATGAAAATAATCGAAGTGATGAATAACAATCACTAAATATAATTAAGGAAAATCACTATGTCTGATAAAAGACGTTATTTCGGCACAGATGGTGTGCGTGGCAAAGTAGGCCAATACCCAATCACACCTGATTTTGTTCTGAAGCTTGGCTGGGCTGCTGGTCGTGTACTTGCAAAGCAAGGTACAAAGAAAGTTATTATCGGTAAAGATACGCGTATCTCTGGTTACATGTTGGAGTCTGCGTTAGAGGCAGGTCTTGCTGCTGCGGGTCTACAAGCTACGTTCACTGGCCCTATGCCAACACCTGCTGTTGCTTACCTAACACAAACATTCCGTGCTGAAGCGGGCATCGTAATCTCGGCTTCACACAACCCTTACTATGATAACGGTATTAAATTCTTCTCTTCTGAAGGTACTAAACTTCCAGATGATATCGAGTTGGCGATTGAAGCTGAACTTGATAAAGACATTGAGTGTGTTTACTCTTCTGAGCTTGGTAAAGCAGTTCGTCTAAACGATGCGGCAGGTCGCTATATTGAATTCTGTAAGAGCACGTTCCCGAATCAAATGACCCTTGCTGGCATGAAGATTGTTGTTGATTGCGCTCACGGCGCGACTTACCACATTGCTCCAGCGGTATTCAAAGAGCTAGGTGCTGAGGTTGTAGCTATTGGCGTTGAACCAAACGGTACCAACATTAACCACGAAGTGGGTGCGACGGATGTTCGTGCTCTACAAGCGAAAGTGCTAGAGGAGAAAGCTGCACTAGGCCTTGGCTTTGATGGTGACGGTGATCGTATCATCATGGTTGATGAATTAGGTAACAAGGTTGATGGTGACCAAATTGCTTACATCATTGCTCGCGATGCACTACGTCGTGGTGACTTGAAAGGTGGCGTTGTTGGCACACTGATGACAAACCTCGGTATGGAAAACGGCCTTAAGCAGTTAGGTATTCCATTCGTACGAGCTGCAGTTGGTGACCGTTACGTAATGGAACAACTGCTAGCAAAAGGCTGGAAGATCGGTGCTGAAAACTCAGGTCACGTTATTCTGCTAGATAAGGTCACTACTGGTGATGCTATCGTTGCAGCACTGCAAGTTCTTGCTTCCGTGGTTGGCAGTGAAATGACATTGAATGAGCTTTCTCAAGGCATGACGCTATACCCGCAAGTCTTAGAAAACGTTCGTTTCAGTGGTGATTCAAACCCACTGGAAGCTGAAGCGGTGAAAGCGGCAGTTGTAGAAGTAGAAGCTGAGCTTGGCGAGAAGGGCCGTGTATTATTACGTAAGTCTGGTACAGAGCCACTATTACGCGTTATGGTTGAAGGTGAAGATGCTGATTTAGTTCAAGCTTCAGCACTTAAGATCGCAGATGCGGTAAAAGCGAACTGCTAATTTAGCGCCTTATTCAGTGAGTGCTATCAAGAATATCTACGAGTAAGAAGAGTTAAATCGTATAGAGGTCAAAAGGGACATAAATGAGTTTTGTGTTACTTTTGGCTTTTTTTTGACCGTTCGCTTGGTAAGGGCTTATTTTTTAGCAAATTCTCCTTGTCAGACACCGCCGCATTCGCTAATATTGCTCGGCCTTCAGTTAGGAGGTCGCTAGCCTTGTTCTTAAAGAAACTTTTTGAACGGCGCTGGCTCAACAATTAGGTACATAGGTGGAAGAATGTTTACAGTTCTACTTGTGATTTACCTGTTGGCAGCGCTTGGTGTAATTGGCCTAGTGTTGATTCAACAAGGTAAAGGCGCAGATATGGGAGCCTCTTTCGGTGCTGGCGCTTCAAACACTGTGTTTGGTGCTAGTGGCTCAGGAAATTTCCTAACCCGAATGACTGCAATTTTTGCAACTACATTTTTTGTCCTTAGCTTAGTGCTTGGTAATATGTCTACACATAAAACTGAGTCACAGTGGATAGACCCGACTCAAGGTCAAGTTATCCAGCAAGCTGAAGATACAGTGAGTGAAGTTCCGGCGCAAGGCGACGAGATTCCACAATAATCTGTAAAGATTTGATGCCGAGATGGTGAAATTGGTAGACACGCTAGCATGAGGTGCTAGTGCCTTAGGGTGTGAGGGTTCGAGTCCCTCTCTCGGCACCATGTTTACAAACTTGTAAAAGATCTTGTTGGGCGTATAATGCTCGCAAGTCGGACGCGGGATGGAGCAGCTTGGTAGCTCGTCGGGCTCATAACCCGAAGGTCGTCGGTTCAAATCCGGCTCCCGCAACCAATTTTAAGTACTATATTTAGACTTAATTGGTAGCAAGTTTGCACAGTGTGAACCTCACTGTGAGTTAAGTGTGAGATCGAAAGTGATGGCACTTAGCATATAAGGGTCCAGCAACAAAAACCCCGGCTTATACGGGGTTTTTTGTTATCTAAGCATTTGTAAATGCGTTTAGATAATGTTTGCTTGGAATTTAAATTGGGCTTTGAGCCCTTTTTTTGTTTCTGGAGTGGTTAAATGACTGGTTTAGAAAGACAACTTACTGAAATGCTTGACGCTCCAGTAGCAGCATCAGGTTATGAGTTAGTTGGATTAGAATTTATTCGTGCTGGTGAGCACTCAACGCTACGTATTTACATCGATTCTCCAAACGGTATCAATGTAGACGACTGCGCTGAAGTTAGTCACCAAGTAAGTGCCGTAATGGATGTTGAAGATCCAATTTCAGTGGCTTATAACCTTGAAGTGTCTTCACCAGGTTTAGAGAGACCACTGTTCAAAGCAGAGCATTACCAACAATTTATTGGTCACGAGGTAAGCATCGTTTTGAAAATGGCTGTCGGCAACCGTCGTAAATGGAAAGGTGATATCCAATCTATTGAAGGCGAGACAGTAAAAGTATTAGTTGAAGGACAAGAAGAAGAATTCGTCCTGAGCAATATTGCGAAAGCGAACCTGATCCCTAAATTTTAGTTCTCCTAGAGAGAAGAGCTTAAGAGGCTAGATTAATGAACAAAGAAATTTTGGCGGTAGTAGAAGCTGTTTCTAATGAGAAAGCAGTTCCTCGTGAGCGTATTTTTGAAGCGCTTGAAATCGCGCTTGCAACGGCAACAAAAAAGAAAAGCGAACTAGAAATTGAAGTTCGTGTTGAAATCGACCGTAAAACAGGTGATTTCGAAACTTTCCGTCGCTGGGAAGCTGTTGAAGTCGTTGAAAACCCAACGAAAGAAATTTCTCTTGAAGCGGCTAAGATTGACGATCCTGAGATCGAACTTGGCGGTTTCATTGAAGATGATATTGAGTCAGTAACGTTTGACCGTATTACGACTCAAACTGCGAAGCAAGTTATCGTACAGAAAGTACGTGAAGCTGAGCGTGCTCAAATCGTTGAGCAGTTCATCGACAACGAAGGTGAGCTTGTAACTGGTGTTGTTAAGAAAGTTAACCGTGACACTATCATCCTAGACCTAGGTAACAACGCTGAAGCGGTAATCCTACGTGATGACCAACTTCCTCGTGAAAACTTCCGTCCAGGCGACCGTGTACGTGGTCTTCTATACGCAGTTAAACCTGAAGCTCGTGGCTTCCAGCTATTCATTACTCGTTCTAAGCCAGAGATGCTAGCTGAGCTATTCCGTGTTGAAGTACCTGAGATTGGTGAAGAGCTAATCGAACTTAAAGGTGCTGCACGTGACGCAGGTTCTCGTGCTAAAATCGCTGTTAAAACAAACGACAAGCGCATTGACCCAGTGGGCGCGTGTGTTGGTATGCGTGGTGCACGTGTACAAGCGGTTTCTGGCGAGCTTGGTGGTGAGCGTATCGATATCGTTCTTTGGGATGATAACCCAGCTCAGTTCGTAATCAACGCAATGGCTCCAGCTGACGTTGCTTCTATCATCGTTGATGAAGATGCACACTCAATGGACATCGCTGTTGAAGCGGACAACCTAGCACAAGCTATCGGCCGTAGCGGTCAAAACGTACGTCTAGCATCTCAACTAACTGGTTGGGAACTGAACGTAATGACGGTTGAAGATCTTCAGAAGAAACACCAAGAAGAAGCCGTTGCTTCAATTGAAAACTTTATGAAGCACCTAGACATCGAAGAAGACTTCGCTCAGCTACTTGTTGAAGAAGGTTTCTCTACACTAGAAGAAGTTGCTTACGTACCAGTAAACGAACTTCTTGAAGTTGATGGCCTAGACGAAGGCATCGTAGAAGAACTACGTAACCGTGCAAAAGATGCACTAACGACTCTAGCACTTGCGAAAGAAGAGACGTTTGACGGTGTTGAACCAGCTGAAGACTTGCTAGCACTTGAAGGCCTAGAGCGTGAAATGGCTTACAAACTTGCAGCAAAAGGTGTGGCAACATTGGAAGACCTAGCTGACCAAGGCGTTGATGAACTAGAAGGCATTGAAGACCTAACTGCAGAACGTGCCGGTGAGCTAATCATGGCTGCACGTAACATCTGTTGGTTCGGCGACGAAGAATAATTCAGCAAGGAGAGAAAGCGGTATGACACAATTAACAGTTAAAGCACTGAGTGAAGAGATTGGTACGCCAGTTGACCGCTTAATTGAACAACTTGCTGATGCAGGCATGAAGAAATCAGGGTCGGATCAAGTAACTGATTCAGAGAAGCAAACATTGCTAACGCACCTTAAAAAGGAGCATGGCGATACTTCTGGTGAAGCTGAGCCGACTCGTTTAACTCTTCAACGCAAGACCCGCAGCACGCTAAGTGTTGCCGCTGGAGGCGGTAAGAGTAAGGATGTTCAAGTAGAGGTACGTAAAAAGCGTACTTACGTGAAGCGCAGCGCTATTGAAGATGAAGCAAAACGTGAAGCTGAGGAAGCAGCGAAGCGTGAAGCGGAAGAGAAAGCACGTAAAGAAGCTGAAGAGCTTGCGAAACGTGAAGCTGCAGAGAAAGCACAGCGCGAAGCTGATGAGAAAGCAAAACGTGAAGCGGATGCAAAACGTGAAGCTGAAGAAAAAGCTCAACGCGCCCAAGCTGAAAAGGCTAAAAAAGACATGAATTCAAAAAATGCAGACGCTAACGCACAAGCGAAAAAAGAAGCGGATGAACTAAAAGCTCGTCAAGAGCAAGAAGCACAGCGTAAAGCTGAAGCTGAAGCGGCGAAGCTAGTTGAAGAAGCTCGTAAACTAGCTGAAGAGAACGAAGCGCGCTGGTCTGAAGAAGAGCAGAAGAAGAAAGAACAAGAGAAGTCTGCGGACTACCACGTGACAACTTCTACTTACGCTCGTGAAGCTGAAGATGCAGCTGACCAGAAAGAAGAAAAAGCGCCTCGTCGTCGTAAAAAGAAAGCAGCTCCAGCTAACCAACCTGGCAACAACCGTGGTGGTCGTAACCAGCGTGGTCGTGGTGCTAAAGGTAAGCTTGCTAAACCAACTTCAATGCAGCAAGGCTTCGACAAGTCAGCAACTGTTGCTAAATCTGACGTTGCTATCGGCGAAACTATCGTTGTATCTGAACTGGCTAGCAAAATGTCAGTTAAAGCAACTGAAGTTATCAAAGTAATGATGAAGATGGGCGCTATGGCGACTATCAACCAAGTGATCGACCAAGAAACAGCACAACTTGTTGCTGAAGAAATGGGTCACAAGGTAATCCTACGTAAAGAAAACGAGCTTGAAGAAGCAGTACTAGCCGATCGTGATAACGATGCTATCGCTGAAGGTCGTGCTCCAGTTGTTACTATCATGGGTCACGTTGACCACGGTAAAACATCGACACTTGACTACATTCGTAAAGCACACGTTGCTTCTGGCGAAGCTGGCGGTATCACGCAGCACATCGGTGCTTACCACGTAGATACTGACAACGGCATGATCACTTTCCTTGATACTCCTGGACACGCGGCATTTACTGCAATGCGTGCTCGTGGTGCTCAAGCGACAGATATCGTTGTACTAGTTGTTGCAGCAGACGATGGCGTAATGCCACAAACAATCGAAGCGATCCAGCACGCGAAAGCGGCAGGTGTTCCTCTGATTGTTGCTGTGAACAAGATCGATAAAGAGGGTGCAAACCCAGACAACGTTAAGAATGAGCTAGCTCAATACGACGTAATCCCTGAAGAGTGGGGCGGTGAGAACATGTTTGTTCACATCTCTGCTAAACAGGGTACAAACATCGATGGCCTTCTAGAAGCAATCCTTCTTCAGTCTGAAGTTCTTGAACTGACTGCAGTTAAAGAAGGCATGGCATCTGGTGTTGTTGTTGAATCTCGTCTTGATAAAGGCCGCGGTCCAGTTGCAACAATCCTAGTTCAGTCTGGTACTCTAAACAAAGGCGACATCGTTCTTTGTGGTCAAGAGTACGGCCGTGTTCGTGCAATGCGCGATGAAAACGGTAAAGAAGTAGCGACAGCAGGTCCTTCTATCCCAGTAGAGATTCTAGGTCTTTCTGGTGTACCAGCTTCAGGTGATGAAGCAACAGTAGTACGTGATGAGCGTAAAGCTCGTGAAGTTGCGAACTACCGTCAAGGTAAATTCCGTGAAGTTAAACTAGCTCGTCAACAGAAAGCGAAACTAGAGAACATGTTCTCTAACATGGCTGCTGGTGAAGTTGCTGAACTGAACGTAGTACTAAAAGCTGACGTTCAAGGTTCTGTAGAAGCAATCGCTGACTCTCTACTGAAACTATCAACAGATGAAGTTAAAGTGAACATCGTAGGTTCTGGTGTTGGTGGTATTACTGAAACTGACGCAACACTTGCAGCAGCTTCTAACGCTATCATCCTTGGTTTCAACGTTCGTGCTGACGCAACTGCGCGTAACACGGTTCAGAATGAAAACCTAGATCTACGTTACTACTCAATCATTTACCAACTGATCGACGAAGTGAAACAGGCAATGGGCGGTATGCTTGCACCTGAATTCAAACAAGAGATCATTGGTCTTGCTGAAGTTCGTGACGTATTTAAGTCACCTAAACTTGGCGCGATCGCTGGTTCTATGGTTACTGAAGGCGTAATTAAGCGTAACAACCCAATCCGCGTACTGCGCGACAACGTTGTTATCTACGAAGGTGAACTAGAGTCACTTCGTCGCTTCAAAGATGACGTTCAAGAAGTTAAGAATGGTTACGAGTGTGGTATCGGCGTTAAGAACTACAACGACGTACGCGTTGGTGACCAGATCGAAGTATTCGAAATCGTTGAGGTTAAACGTACTCTCGACTAATCGTCTGTACGACTCGACATATTGACTAAGGTTACTAACATTACAAGTAAAGGTAAGAAGTAATCGGTTGTTGAATACACCATGGGGGGCTGGTAATTACCAAGCCCCCCATCTTTCTAAGTGAGAAAAGAAAATGTCAAAAGAATTTAGCCGCACACAACGTGTGTCTCAGCAGCTTCAAAAAGAGCTTGCTCTTATCCTACAACGTGAAGTTCGTGACTCACGTATCGGTATGGTAACGATCTCAGACGTAGAAGTGTCTCGTGACCTTGCGTACGCAAAAGTTTTCGTTACTTTCCTGTGTATTGGTGAGCAAACACCTGAATCATGCCTTGCTGCTCTTAAAGAGCATGAAGTGCCAATCCGTATGGCTCTAGGCAAGCGTATTCGTCACCGTCTAACACCTGAAGTACGTTTTACTTACGACAACACACTAGTAGAAGGCATGCGTATGTCTAACCTAGTAAGTGAAGTTCTGAATGACGACAAGCGTAAGCAAGAAGCAGCAGGCCGCACTGACGAAACTCAGTCTAAGGGCGAAGAGTAATGGCTCGCCGTCGTAAAGGTCGCCCTATTAACGGGGTAATTCTTTTAGATAAGCCAACTGGCATTTCATCTAATGATGCACTGCAAAAAGTAAAACGTATTTACTTTGCAGAGAAGGCGGGGCACACAGGTGCACTGGATCCTCTTGCGACTGGCATGCTGCCAATCTGTCTTGGTGAAGCAACGAAGTTCTCTCAGTTTCTTCTAGATTCTGATAAGCGCTACGTTGTGATTGCAAAGCTTGGTGAACGTACCAATACTTCGGACTCTGATGGTGAAGTGGTTGAAACTCGTGAAGTGAATGTGACTCAAGAGCAACTTGAACGTTGCATTGAAAGCTTCAAAGGTGAAACTGACCAAGTTCCGTCAATGTTCTCTGCATTGAAGTACCAAGGCAAGCCACTGTACGAGTACGCTCGTGCTGGTATCGAAGTGCCACGTGAATCACGTAAGATCACTGTCTACTCGATTGATCTGCTTCGCTTTGAAGGTGATGAAGTTGAGATGGAAGTGCACTGTTCGAAAGGCACTTACATCCGTACGATCACGGATGACCTTGGCGAAATGCTAGGTTGTGGTGCTCACGTAACCATGCTTCGTCGTACTGGTGTTGCGAAATACCCTTACGAGCGCATGGTGACGTTAGAGCAGCTCAACGAGATCTTAGAGCAAGCACAAGAGCAAGATATTGCACCTAAAGAGCTGCTTGATCCGCTACTAATGCCAATGGACACTGCCGTTGAAGATCTACCAGAAGTTAATTTGAATGCGGAGCTGACTGACCTAGTTCAGCACGGAATGCCTGTTCAAGTTTCTGGTGCCCCAACAGAAGGTACGGTTCGTATGACAAGCGGTGAAGAGAAGCTGTTTGTTGGTGTTGCCCAGATTGCTGACGATGGTCGAATCGCACCGAAACGTTTGGTTGTTTTCAGAGATGAAGAGCCACAAGCTTAACGCTGAACATAGCGTTTAGCCTTGAAAAGCGAATCAATAAAATAGAAAGCGAACGCTTAATTTAAGCGCTTCGCTTTTTTCGTTTCTAAGGCCATCGATTGTTATTGCACCAACAGGCAAACTTCCCTATAATCCTCGGCTCGCGTAGCGGCTGAATCAGAGATTGGCTGCTACAAATATTAAACTACTCTTATCAGGAGAGAATTATGTCTCTGAATGCAGAAACTAAAGCAGCAATCGTTGCAGAATACGCGCGCTCTGAAGGCGACACAGGTTCACCAGAAGTACAAGTAGCACTACTTACTGCTTCTATCAACCACCTACAAGGTCACTTCAAAGCGCATAAAGGCGATCACCACAGCCGTCGTGGTCTTCTACGTATGGTTTCTAGCCGTCGTAAGCTTCTTGACTACCTGAAAGGTAAAGACCTTTCTCGTTACCAAGACCTAATCAAGCGCCTAGGCCTACGTCGCTAATAGCGATGTCTGCAAAGACTGTTTGAAGAAAAAGGAGCATTTACTGCTCCTTTTTTTGTACCTGAAAGACAGAGTTTTAACTATTTCACGGAGCTTTTTCAGTTCGAAAATATCCCTGTATATAAAAATAGTTTATACTATGCCTCGCCTGTACAGCTAACTGTATAGGTATTATACGACCCAGAAATTACAGTCACAGATGTCGGCCAATAGGTCGCGACTATTCAAAGTGGATGTACGCTGTATTTTTCGATACAGCGAATCAATTCCGTCTGCTTCGACTAGTCGCGATTGGTGATTTTTGGGTTTCAACTTACTGACTCTAAAGAACAATCTTTAGATAAAGGAAATACAATGTTTGATAAACCAGTTGTAAAAACGTTTCAGTACGGTAACCACACAGTTACTCTAGAAACTGGCGTTATTGCTCGTCAAGCTACTGCAGCAGTTATGGTAACAATGGACGATACTTCAGTATTCGTATCTGTTGTTGGTAAAAAAGAAGCGGTACAAGGTCAAGACTTTTTCCCTCTAACGGTTAACTACCAAGAGCGTACATACGCTGCTGGTAAAATTCCAGGTGGCTTCTTCAAGCGAGAAGGTCGTCCATCAGAAGGCGAAACCTTAACGGCTCGTCTAATCGACCGTCCAATTCGTCCTCTTTTCCCAGATGCATTCAAGAACGAAGTTCAAGTTATCGCTACAGTTATGTCTGTAAACCCAGACGTTCAGCCTGACATGGTAACAATGATCGGTACTTCTGCAGCACTTGCTATCTCTGGTATCCCGTTCAACGGTCCTATCGGTGCAGCACGTGTTGGTCACATCGACGGTCAACTAGTACTTAACCCAAGCAACACTGAGCTAGAAACGTCTAAGCTTGACCTTGTTGTTTCTGGTACTGCTGGTGCGGTTCTAATGGTTGAATCTGAAGCAGACAACCTAACAGAAGAAGAAATGCTATCAGCGGTAGTATTTGGTCACGATCAACAACAAGTTGTTATCAACGCGATCAACGAATTCGCAGCTGAAGTTGCTACTCCTGCATGGGATTGGGTTGCTCCAGAAGAGAACACTGCGCTTAACACTCGCATAGCTGAACTTGCAGAAGCTAAGCTAGTTGAAGCGTACCAAATCACAGAGAAAATGACTCGTTACGACCGTATTCACGAGATCGCGGCTGAGGTTAACGAAGTACTAGTATCTGAAGACGAAGAAGTGAACCTAAAAGAAGTTCACTCTATCTTCCACGACCTAGAGAAAACTGTTGTACGTCGCAGCATCATCGCTGGTAACCCACGTATCGATGGCCGTGAAAAAGACATGGTTCGTGCACTAGACGTTCGCACTGGCGTTCTTCCACGTACTCACGGTTCTTCTCTATTCACCCGTGGTGAAACTCAAGCTATCGTTACTGCTACGCTTGGTACACAACGTGACGCTCAAATCATCGATGAGCTGACAGGCGAGCGTAAAGACAACTTCCTACTACACTACAACTTCCCTCCATACTGTGTTGGCGAAACTGGTTTTGTAGGTTCTCCTAAGCGTCGTGAAATCGGCCACGGTAAACTAGCTAAGCGTGGTATCGCTGCAGTAATGCCTTCTGTTGATGAATTCCCATACACAGTTCGTGTTGTATCGGAAATCACTGAATCTAACGGTTCTTCTTCAATGGCTTCTGTATGTGGTACTTCTCTAGCACTTATGGATGCTGGTGTTCCAATCAAGTCTTCTGTTGCGGGTATCGCAATGGGTCTTGTTAAAGAAGGCGACGACTTCGTAGTTCTTTCTGACATCCTTGGTGACGAAGACCACCTAGGTGACATGGACTTTAAAGTAGCAGGTACTAACGACGGTATCACTGCACTTCAAATGGACATCAAGATCGAAGGTATCACTAAAGAGATCATGCAAATTGCTCTTAACCAAGCGCAAGGTGCACGTAAGCACATCCTTTCTGTAATGGATGAAGCTATCTCTGGTGCTCGCGAAGAGATCTCTGAATTCGCTCCACGTATCCACACAATGAAAATCAGCTCTGATAAGATCAAAGATGTTATCGGTAAAGGCGGCGCAGTTATCCGTGCTCTTTGTGAAGAAACTGGTACTACAATCGAAATCGAAGATGACGGCACAATCAAGATTGCTGCTACTGAAGGCGCAGCTGCGAAAGAAGCTATCCGTCGTATCGAAGAGATCACAGCTGAAGTTGAAGTTGGCCGCATTTACCAAGGTAAAGTTGCTCGTCTTGCTGACTTCGGTGCATTCGTAACTATCCTTCCAGGTAAAGATGGTCTAGTACACATCTCTCAAATCGCTGACAAGCGCGTTGAGAAAGTATCTGACTACCTAACTGAAGGTCAAGAAGTGCCTGTTAAGGTTCTTGAGATTGACCGTCAAGGCCGTGTACGTCTAAGCATGAAAGAAGCTGTTGAAACGCCAGCTGAAGGCGAAGCACCTGCTGCTGAGTAATTCTCAGCGCGTCGATAGTAATATCGCTTTTTAGTGATTTTTAACCTATCGTCAACAAAGCATGTTATAAAGGGGAGCATATCGCTCCCCTTTTTAATTGCGGTCATAACAGGAGTAATTATTTGTGAAATGGTTTCAAACCGCGAGTATGTGTTTACTACTTGTACTAACTGGTTGTGCAACAACATCAGATAACGCCTCAAGTTGGGTTTACCCGCCAATGGCTGTGCCACTGCAACCGAGCGTTCAGCAAGAAGTTCAGATTGCACGTTTGAGTCAGCTACTGCAGCGCCCAGATCTGAATGATGAAGTTAGAGCTAAGATGCTGTTTGAACGTGGTAACTACTACGACAGTGTCGGCCTGAGGGATTTAGCGCGTTTAGACTTTAATCAATCTCTTTCATTGAACCCAGCTCAGCCTGATATCTTCAACCTTTTGGGTGTCTACTTCACGCAAGTGGGGGAGTTTGATGCGGCTTACGAATCTTTCGATTCTACTCTCGAGCTTGATCCTGCGAATTCATATGCAGAGAGAAATCGCGCTATCGCACTCTATTATGGTGAGCGTTACGACTTAGCCAATGAAGAAATGATGAAGCACTATGCCGATGATCCGAGTGATCCATTTCGCGCGCTTTGGTTATACATCATTCAGCATGAGCTAACGCCTGAACAAGCCAAGCTTGACCTGCAAAAACGTTATGAGAATCATGACGAGCAGTGGGGCTGGGTATTGGTCGCTATCATGCTCGATGACATCACTGAAGAGCAGGCATTCAAAGCTATCTTAACGGGTACTCGTGATAACACGTTGCTGGCACAGAGATTAACAGAGACATATTTCTATCTAGCTAAGCGTTACCACATGAACGGTGACTACGCGAATGCGATCTCTTTGTATAAGTTGTCGGTCTCTTTTAACGTATTTGAATACGTAGAGCATCGTTACTCTTTCTTAGAGTTGAGCCGTATTTTCACAACGCTAAAAGCAGAGCACCTCGCTCAAGCAGAGCAAGAAGCTGATGTTCGCTAAATAAATTATTTTTACTACTAAAGCCGCTGCCAGTCAGCGGCTTTTTTGTACCTACTTTTTATGATCTTTGCCTCGTTTTGGATTGCTTTTTATTCAAACAGGATTAAAATAGTTAGTCTTGCTAACTAAATGCTATTCTTTGATTGGGTGAGTATGCTAAACCAGAATTTAGAGAAGATAGAACGCTTCGCCTCGAAAGTATGGCGAACACAGGTAAATGAAGACCCTATCTGCCAGTTGAGCTTCAATGAATATGACTATTTGAAGGTGATTCAGGCGTCTCCTGAGCCGATTCGATTGACCGACCTTGCTATTGAAATGCAGGTGACTAAGCCTTCAGCGACGACTATGGTGCAAAGGCTTGAGAAAAAAGGCCTTGTGGAGCGTAAAGCGTCACTGGAAGACGCGAGATCTAAACTCGTGGCACTAACCCACAAAGCAGAGTTAGGTTTAGAGGAAGAGAGCAAGATCTATCAGGTGATGGCACAAATACTGGAAAGCCGTTTGTCTGAGCAAGAATCCAAGCAACTGAACCAGTTACTAGATAAAGCGTTGAAGTGATTAATTTAGATATTTAGTTAGCCTTGTTAACTAATTTATCGAGTCATATCCTACTGATATTTGACTCACAATGAAAGTAGAGTAAGAAATGAGTAACTCAATTAGTCGCCAATTTTGGCGATACACAATCCCAACGGTAGCGGCGATGCTGGTTAATGGCCTCTACCAAGTGGTGGATGGCATCTTTATTGGTCGTTATGTTGGCGCTGATGGACTGGCGGGTATCAACGTCGCGTGGCCGGTGATCGGTTCGATTCTTGGTCTAGGTATGCTGGTGGGTGTCGGTACTGGAGCGCTGGTATCGATTCGCCAAGGTGAAAAAGACACCCAAGGTGCTAAGCAGATCTTAGCTACGGGTTTGACCTTGTTGTTAGCCATAACACCAATTGTCTCTGTCTTGCTGTACCTGTTTGCCGATAACTTTTTGCTTTGGCAGGGCGCAGAAGGGCGAGTGTATGAACTTGGTTTGCAGTATTTGCACATATTGATTGGCGCTAGTGTATTTACCTTGGGTTCCATCGCGATGCCGTTTCTACTGCGTAACGACGACAGCCCGAATTTAGCGACTATCCTGATGATTATTGGTGCGGTCATTAATATCGTTCTGGATTACCTGCTTATTGCTCTATTTGGATGGGAGTTGATGGGCGCGGCATTAGCTACAGCGATTGCTCAGTTTGTGGTAACGGTTTTAGGGCTCGCTTACTTCTTCTCACGACGTGCAAACCTGCGTTTACGTTGGAGTGAGTTGAGATTGAAGCTTGCAGTAATTCCACAGATTTTCGCGATTGGTACATCAAGCTTCTTTATGTACGCTTATGGCTCAATAATGGTGGCATTGCACAACGCTTTGTTCTCTCAATATGGCGACCAGTTGATGATTGGCGCTTACGCTATTTTGGGCTACATCGTGACGGTTTATTACCTAACTGCGGAAGGTATCGCTAACGGTATGCAACCACTGGTGAGCTACAACCATGGTGCACGTAACCAAGCGAATATTCGCAAGTTGCTTAAGATTGCGATGTCGAGTTCTGTCTTGATTGGTGTTGCATTTGTGTTGCTATTGAACGTATTCCCACGTGAGTTTGTGTCAGTGTTTAACTCGGACGAACCTCAGCTAGTTGAGTACACCGTATTGGGTATTCGACTGCACATGTTCGCATTGGCGCTTGATGGCTTCTTAGTGGTTGCGGGTGCTTACTACCAGGCGCTGAACAAAGGTAGTAAGGCTATGTTCGTGACGGTAGGTAACATGCTTATTCAACTGCCGTTCCTGTACATTATGCCTAAGCTATATGGCGTGCCGGGGATCTGGATTGCGTATCCACTGTCTAATATCGCGTTGAGCGCAGTGGTGATGGTGATGCTCTACAAAGACGTAAAGAAGCTCGACGTCTCGCCGATGGAAACCGCAACGGCATAGGTCGATTTTCTTGAGACAAATTAAAAGGTCTAGCATGTGCTAGACCTTTTTCGTTTTGAAAATCGCTTCGTTTTGAAACTAGTATTTAGATGTTCTTAACGTCTAAACCTGCAAGCTGATGCCAGTAGCCATTACACTGGCGGCCCTCAATCTTCATTGGGTTTTGACCCTGTTCGTTGGATCTGAAGTTATTGATTTCAGAGAAGGTATCAACACCAAGTGGGCTTAAACGAACCACATCCACTAAGTCATGCATGTTTGGTAAGTCATTCACCAAGTTGTAGCAGTAGCCTGATTGAGTCTGGATGCCGTTAAGGTTGAAGACAGACTGCCCCTCTTGGCTCTCGACTTGAAGGCCTGTTGGATACTTGATACAGCAGGTCTCACAATCGTCTTTGGCTTTGTTCTCTGCACGAGCCGTAAAGCAGCGAGCTGAGTACGCTAGTGGCAAGTAGCCGTGGCTAAACACTTCAACTTCAAACTTTTTGCGGATGTTGAGCTCGTCACACTGTGTCATTACATTGCTCAGCCATTCACGAGAAAGCTCTACCGGCATACACCAACGCGTCATACCTTGCTTTAAGAATAAGTTCAGTGTGCGTGCGTTGTAGGTGTTTACTGCTGGACCGACTACGAATGGTACTTTGTTTTCGCTTGCCAGTTGAATGGCAGATACATCGTTTGCTTCAATGGCAAAGTCACCGTTATCAATGTACTTTTTCATAATGTTGACTTCGCTAGGCGCTTCGAGCAATGCCATAGTCGACAGTACTACCTGCTTACCTGATGCAGACAGCTCTTTAGCAATGTCCATCCAGTATTTTGCTTTCATCTCGCGACGCTTTGAACATACTGCTTCACCTAGGTAGATGATATCTGCTGAGCTTGACTTTGCTTGCTCATAGAAGCTTTCAACGTCTTGTTTTGGCCAAAAATAAAGTAGAGGGCCTAATGCGTATTTCATTGAGTTCTCCAGTTGGCTCTATTGCCACTTACGGTGATAAGCGCCAAGCGTGGTTTGTGTACCTTCAGATACTTTCGCCAGTGTCGCATTCCAAGCTTGTTCTACTTGGTACTGTTCAGGGTTTGCTAAGTAGCGGTCGATGGCAGCACGCCAAGTTCGAGTCACTTGTTCTACATAAGCAGGGCTACGTTGACGACCTTCAATCTTCACCGACGCGACATTAGCCGCGAATAATTCAGGCAGCATGGATAGCGTGTTAAGGCTCGTTGGCTCTTCGAGTGCATGATAACGCTTACGTTCACCATCGATATCTGCTTCAAAGCGGCCTTTACATAACGTTGGGTAGCCTGCGTTTTCACCTGCCACGTACTTATCGATAAGGATCTCATTCAAACGAGATTCTAGGCCGGTTTCTGTCTCTTGCCAGCGAACGTATTTCGCCGGAGAACAAGCGCCAACCGTATTCGGTGATTCACCTGTCATGTATGAAGATAGATAGCAACGACCTTCAGCCATGATACATAAACTACCGAAAGCGAATACTTCGAGATCAACGTCAGAAGTGATGTTGCGAGAAAGCTGTTTGACCTGACGAATCGATAATACGCGCGGCAGTACAACACGTTTTACGTTGAAGTTCTTGTGGTAGAAGTCGATCGCAGCAGCATTGGTTGCAGAAGCTTGAACTGATAGGTGAAGTTCTAGGTCTGGATATTTGTTTGCGGCGTATTCAAGAACAGCGATGTCAGCGATGATCAGTGCATCAACACCCAGAGCCGCTGCGTTGTCCACGGCGTTAGTCCAACGTTTGAAGCCATTTGGGTGAGCAAACGTATTTAAAGCAACATGAATTTTCTTGTTGTGGTCATGTACATACTGCACAGCACGATCGAGCTTTTTACCCGCAAAGTTAAGGCCTGCAAAGTGTCGGGCATTGGTATCGTCTTTGAATCCGATATAAACAGCATCCGCTCCGCAATCAATGGCGGTTTTCAAAGCAGGTAAGTTACCCGCTGGGCATAAGAGTTCCATTTGCTTACTACCAGTAGAATTAAGTTGAAGCGGGTATTTTATGAAGAATGATGAATGACAGAATTGATGTAAGGCAGGTTTAGATGGATAAATCTGCTTTTACTCCGTTACTCCGTTTGAGGTTCTGACGAGTGGTGATTTGTGTGTCGTTTTTCTGAAAAGAGGAGAGGGCTTGAATCGTGTAATTAGTTTTTATGACGACGGTTTTGTGCGAACAACTCTTCCACATCTTGTTTTGGCTGCGGACGATAGAAGTGGAAGCCTTGAATCGAGCTGCAGTTGAGGTTCGACAGGAGCGTCGCTTGCTCACTGGTCTCGACACCTTCTGCAACCACGGTTAAATCGAGGGATTTACCAAGGTTGATGATGTTTTCAATCACGGTGATCTGTTTTGGAAGGGTATCGATATCCGAGATGAAAGCACGGTCTATTTTAAGCTCATCTATTGGGAAGCGAGCTAGGTAAGACAGAGAAGAGTAACCAGTACCAAAATCATCGATGGAGAGAGCAAAGCCGAGCTTTTTAATCGCGTTAAGCATTTGTACGGTGTGTTCACTGTCACTCATCACAGCGCTTTCAGTGAGCTCAAAGGTAATCACACTTGGGTCTAGCTCAGTCGAGCGTAGTAGTTTCTCCATATAATCAATCAGTTTAGGGTTGCCAAACTGTTCTGGAGAAAGGTTGATTGCCACACGACCTGGCAGGATCCCTTGCATCTTCCAACGCTTCACTGTTGCAAATACTTCGCGCATGACCACACGGCCAAGTTGTTCGATAAGACCAGCACGCTCTGCGACAGGGATAAATACAGCAGGACTAATATAGCCTTCAACAGGGTGCTTCCAACGGACCAGGGCTTCTGCACCGTTGATGGTAAAATCACGTGCATTCACCTTTGGTTGATACCAAACCTCAAGCCCATTCTGCTGAAGTGCTTTTTGCAGTTCGATCTCAAGCCACAGTCGCATACGCGCTTCTTTGTTCATCTGCTCGTTGAACTTAATTAAGCGGTTACGGCCGCGATCTTTGGCTTCGTACATCGCGGTATCGGCATTTTGCAGCAAGATACGCGCATCGATGCCGTCTTGAGGAAAGCGCACGCTACCAATCGAACAAGCTAGACGCTTACTAAAATGGTGAAGATCAAAGGGCTGATTGATCAGCGAAATGATCTTTTCTGCCAGTGTTTCTGCGGTTCTTGGATGCTCAGGCTCTGGCAGAATGATACCAAATTCGTCGCCTCCCAGATGCCCAATCACAGATTGGCGTGGCAGCAGGCGTTTAAGTCGCGAAGCTACTTCCTTAATCACTTTATCACCGATGTGATGCCCTAGTGAATCATTGATATTTTTAAAGTTATCAATATCTAAGTACATCATGACAACTGGAGTGTCATTGTGAATGAACTGTTCCAGACGCTTAGTAAAACCCACTCTATTGTTTAGTTTGGTGAGTGAATCTATGTAGGCATCTTCACAGTTGCTGGGTGTATATTGTTTAGTGGTCTCTTGAGCGTCTTGAATGAGCACAAGCTGAGTGCTACTGCCAAGAATCGCAGTCGAGTCTATGTTGAGTTGAACCTTACGTTCAAAGCCGCAACGAGCTCCTGTTAAGCAAACCAATCCAGACTCAGAAATAATAGAGCTGAGACTATTATTAAAGACCGTTTTGGTTTGTTCATCGATAAACAAGCGTCCTAATTCTTCACCAATAAGTTCAGTAGGAGTGTTAAAACCGAGCAAGCGCGCAGCCGATGGGTTAGACGACAAGATACAGTCGTTTTCAACCAGTAGTAGCCCGTCGGGTAGTAGCTGAGAGAGCTTATGAAACTTGGCTTCAGATTCTTCTAAAGAACGGACGAGTACTTGATTTTCTGATGTATCGAAAGCGTGGAAGACGATGTAATCGGTATTCTTGCCATTGGTAAGCGGGGACAAACTGAAGTGGAGGCTAGTGTCGAGGTCATTTTCATTAAGGGTGACTTCGGCTTCAATGGTCTCGCCGTTGAATGCTCGTTCGTAGTAAGGTTTTAGATGTTGGTAGAATTGTTCGCCTAAGGTTTGGCGGTCGTTCATGCCGGCAAGCTCAGTTTGGCTTAAACCAGCAATATCGCAATAACGCTCATTCACCATAAAGTAGTTATGTTGAGCATCAAGCACTGCAAAAAAGAACGGGCTGTTTGCAGTTAGCTGAGTAAACCAATGTTGTAGTTGCTGGGGAGGCATCAAAGTACTACCAATTCTCCAAGAGCTTGAATATTCACAATCGATAAATATTTATTTTGTGTGGTTGTCGATATTTACCTGTGAGTGCAGCGGGCTGCTGTAATTCTCATTACCTGAGTTACTATAACTGTGATTTTCAGGATATTAAAGGTCGAGCATCAAACAGAAGTTAATTTGATACATAACAGTAACTGAGATCTCAACATCATCTATGATGTATTCCATATTATTGACAAAGTTACGGATAAGTCACGTGATAAACAAGATTCGCACTCAACTAGTTCAAAATGCCGCATCAATTTTGCGATCTCCAGTCCAGTTATTGCCTAAAACAGTACAAAAAAGAGCCTTGTTAGAGGGGCTTAAGAGCGTATTCAAAGAAGCGCTAGAAGACGGCGACTTTGAGTTTTTAGAAGATAAATGGCTTAAAGTCTCAATAAAGGATATGGGATTAGGCTGGTGTATTAGCTACCAAAATGAGCAACTAGTTGTAGCTGATAAAGAGGTTGTTGAAGATGTTAGCTTTAGCGGAAATCTCAATGATCTTGTGTTAATTGCTGGTCGTAAAGAAGACCCAGATACGCTTTTCTTCCAACGTAGACTGTCTATAGAGGGCGATACAGAGCTCGGTTTAGAGGTTAAAAACTTGATGGACAGCGTAGATTTAGTCTTATTGTCAGCTCCCTTGAAAACTTTGTTAAATCAATTAGCTGATTTTGTGCAGAAGGGAGTACAATCCCCGGATACACAAAGTGAGGTAATGAATGCTTATTCGAACTGAAGCACCGGCAGATATACTTGTCATTGATCGTTTATTGAAATCTGTTTTTGAAACGGATGCAGAAGCTAACCTGGTTATGAGCCTACGTGAGAATAGTCATTTAACACTATCGCTGGTGGCTTGTTCTGATGAGGGCGAAGTTGTGGGCCACGTAATGTTTAGCCCGATTACTCTGCATGGTGACGATCATAATTGGCAAGGGCTTGCTCCGCTTGCAGTGAAAGAAGAGTTTCGCAATCAAGGCATTGCTAAAACTCTGGTTGAAGATGCGTTCTCTACATTGGTTGATTTTGGTTACCCAGCGTGTGTCGTGCTTGGTGATCCTGCTTATTATGGTCGTTTTGGTTTTAATGCCGCGAGCGAGTTTGGTCTAAGCTGTGCTTGGGATGTTCCTGAAGGTGCTTTCCAAGCCATTGAACTGGTTGAAGGGGCACTCGCTAGGCACTCTGGTGAGGTGGCTTACAGTGCTGAGTTCAATGAGTTATGAAGCAATGTCCAACGCAATAAGATGCAAACGGGTTTAGTCTAAATAAAGGAGCTTGATGCTCCTTTATTTTTTGTTAGTATCAGCCCAATTCTAATGAGCTATTTTTAGTTTGTTCCAAGGAGCAGCTCAATATCAACCTAAGGTAATCACCGCTAGATATGTCACAAACACACGCACAGTACCTGCAAGAGATGGGCATCAGCCAATGGGAGCTTAGCCACCTAGAACGTTTGGCGGGTTATGAATCGAAACAAACTCCACTATCTATAGAATGCAAATTATTGCTCGTTTCCCCTGAAAAACCTCAGGGCGATCTCGCAGTGATGTTTGAGCGTGTGCTGAAAAGTATCAAGCTTGATTTACCTCAGGCTCTTCATATTCAGCCTCATCATCTAACTTCTATCGAACTTAGTGATGTTGAATGGGTGTGGTTTGCTGGGTGTGAATCTGCTCAAGAGCTAAAAGCAAAAACACTGCAGTCCCCATTGCTGTCTGACATCAATGGCAATAACCAACATCGCCGCGACTTATGGCAACAAATTTGTGCATATGACTAATCAATTTTTACCGACATCATTCCATCATCTAGACGATATTTGGCAGATAGAACAGGCTGCGCACTCTCATCCATGGTCAGAAAATATGATCCGAAATCTCGATAGCCGAGGCGCTTTTCATCATGTTCTTGAGGTTGACGGGCAAGTAGTCGGGTACTTTTTCGCGCAGAATATCGTTGGTGAAGTGACGCTACTAAATATTGCTGTGGCTCCAAGCCATCAAGGCAAAGGTTACGGTAAAGCGCTGACTGAGCACTTCCTAGATATGTGTGAACAAGCTAACGCAGAAAGTGCGTGGCTAGAAGTTCGCGAAAGTAATGTGAACGCATTTAACCTTTACGAAAAGGTCGGCTTTAATGAGGTGGACCGTCGTCGTAACTATTATCCAACCAAGCAAGGACGAGAAGACGCCATCATCATGAGCTATCTTTTCATGTCTTTTAGCTAGCCATCTTGTTGCTTTTCGCTAAGCAGAGAATCAGCGAAAAAATAGGGTGTAAACTGACCCTTTAGAAAGTGACACGCTTTCTGTATAATCCTCACACAGAATTCAAGGGCAAGTATTATCTACTTGCCCTTTTTACGCTTTAGATCAGCAAAGGGCGACTATGTCTTTCCAACAAGAAGTGAGCAAACGTAGAACGTTTGCAATTATCTCTCACCCGGATGCGGGTAAAACCACGATTACTGAAAAAGTTCTTTTATTCGGAAACGCGATTCAGAAAGCGGGTACCGTAAAAGGCCGTGGCTCTAACCAGCACGCTAAATCTGACTGGATGGAGATGGAAAAAGAACGTGGTATCTCGGTAACTACGTCGGTAATGCAATTCCCATACAATGATTGCCTAGTAAACCTACTAGATACTCCCGGACATGAAGATTTCTCGGAAGATACGTACCGTACATTAACGGCGGTTGACTCTTGTTTGATGGTTATCGATGCTGCAAAAGGTGTCGAGGATCGTACTCGTAAACTGATGGAAGTAACGCGTCTACGTGATACACCAATCGTAACGTTTATGAACAAACTTGACCGTGATGTTCGTGACCCAATGGAAGTGCTTGATGAAGTAGAAAGCGAGCTAGGTATGGCTTGTTCTCCAATTTCATGGCCAATCGGTTGTGGTAAAGAGTTTAAAGGTGTTTACCACATTCACCGTGACGAAACGATCTTGTACGAATCTGGTCACGGCCACGAGATTCAAGAAGTTCGTATCATCAAAGGTTTAGATAACCCAGATTTAGATGAAGCAGTAGGTGCTGATCTAGCGGAAAGCGTACGTGAAGAGCTAGAGCTTGTTATTGGTGCTTGTCCTGAATTTGATCACGACCTGTTCCTTGCTGGTGAACTAACACCTGTTTACTTTGGTACTGCACTTGGTAACTTTGGTGTTGACCACATGCTTGATGGTCTAACGAAGTGGGCTCCGGCACCGCAAACTCGTCAAGCGAATGAGCGTGATGTTGTTGCGACAGAAGAGAAGTTCTCTGGTTTCGTATTTAAGATCCAAGCAAACATGGATCCTAAACACCGTGACCGTATCGCTTTCATGCGTATCGTATCTGGTACTTACAGCCAAGGTATGAAGATGAACCACGTTCGTACCGGTAAGAACGTTAGCATTTCTGATGCGGTAACTTTCATGGCGGGTGACCGTGCACGTGCTGAAAAAGCGTATGCAGGTGACATTATCGGTTTACACAACCATGGCACAATCCAGATTGGCGATACCTTTACTCAAGGTGAAAACCTGAAGTTCTCTGGTATTCCAAACTTTGCGCCTGAGCTATTCCGTCGCATTCGCCTGCGCGATCCTTTGAAGCAGAAGCAACTTCTAAAAGGCTTGGTTCAGCTTTCAGAAGAGGGCGCAGTGCAAGTATTCCGTCCTATGCAGAATAACGACTTGATCGTTGGTGCGGTTGGTGTACTTCAGTTCGACGTGGTTGTAGCGCGCCTGAAAGCAGAATACAACGTAGAAGCTATCTACGAAGGTGTTAACGTTGCAACAGCTCGTTGGGTTGAGTGTGATGACGCTAAGAAACTGGAAGAGTTCAAACGTAAGAACCAATCTAACCTTGCGCTAGATGGTGGTGATAATCTGTCTTACATCGCACCAACGATGGTGAACTTGAACCTAGCTTCAGAACGTTTCCCAGACGTTAAGTTCCGAGCGACGCGCGAGCACTAATTTCTTCAAGCTCTATTCGAGTTAAACAAAAACGTCTATTGTTCTGCAATAGGCGTTTTTTGATGCGTGTTATTTGAGATAGTAAGTTTGAGGTAAATATGTTGGGTTGGATAAAAGCTTGGGTTAGGAAATACGATAAGTGGTGTGAAGAGCTTGGTTTGACACCTGAAAACAAGCGTAGTTGTGTACCTTATCGTCGAGATCCTCAAGGGCAACAAGCTGAGAGTGGGAAATATGACACAGCAAACAAGTGATTTTCCGCTATTTGATACACATTGCCACGCGGACTTTGAGGCGTTTGGGCAAGGTTTTACTCATGAGCAGAGCATTGATGGATATATCAAAGAGGCAAAACAGGCTCAAGTTGAAAAGTTACTCATCCCTTCTATCGGTCAAAGCAACTGGTATAAGCTTGAAAAGATCGCGCAATCTCACCCCAATGTTTACTACGCATTAGGCTTCCATCCTTACTTTTTAGATCAAGCGGATGCGGTGCAATTTGAAGAACTTCATCAATTACTCGCTTCAAAAACAACTCAGTGTGTGGCCATTGGCGAGTGTGGATTGGACTTTTTTGTGGACGTGGAACAGGAGAAACAAGAGCGCTTTTTCATCCAACAAATGGAGCTTGCCAAGGCGTTTAATTTGCCTCTGATTATCCATGAAAGGAAGTCTTACAACCGTCTTATTCAGCTAATCAAACAGCACAAGTTTACTTTAGGTGGGGTAATTCACGGTTTTTCAGGAAGTGAACAGCAAGCTTTAGCTTGGATTAAGCTTGGTTTCTATATTGGCGTCGGCGGAACGATAACTTACCCAAGAGCGCAAAAAACACGCACAACCATCGCTAAATTGCCGCTTGAGAGCTTGGTGTTAGAGACCGATGCTCCGGATATGCCAACCTATGGAAACCAAGGAAATGTTAATCATTCCAAACATTTAGTTACGATATCAAACGAACTTTTTTTGCTCAGAAAAGAGTCAAGGCAGTCAATTGCAACGCAAGTTTGGCAAAATAGCCATCGCACATTCGGTATATGTGAATAAAATCTAATGTTTTTGTTTATCGTTTGCGTAAATTGCATCTTCATTGTGATTTGGTTCACATTTACGTGTGAATGGCACATGAATCTTCTACGAAAGTGTGAGGACGGCATTACTTTATTAGTGGTCGCATGAGTATAATTACTCCCGCTTTATAGCCCCATTTTGTAACACGCCAATAAATAACTAATAAGGAAGTCATAAACTATGAGCCTGTTTATGAGCCTAGTCGGTATGGTTGTACTGATTGCAATCGCAGTACTACTATCTGACAACCGCAAAGCTATTAACTTTAGAACGGTGGGTGGCGCATTCGCTATCCAATTCGCACTTGGTGCATTCGTACTTTACATCCCTTGGGGTCGTGATTTGCTTGCAGGTTTCTCTGCTGGTGTAGCAAACGTAATCGACTACGGTAAAGACGGTACTGGTTTCCTATTCGGTAGCCTAGTTAACTTCTCTGTTGACGGTATCGGTTTCATCTTTGCTTTCCAAGTTCTACCAACATTGATCTTCTTCTCTGCACTTATCTCTGTACTTTACTACCTTGGTGTTATGCAGTTTGTAATCAAAGTTCTTGGTGGTGGTCTTCAGAAAGCTCTAGGTACTTCTCGCGCCGAGTCAATGTCTGCAGCAGCAAATATCTTCGTTGGCCAAACAGAAGCTCCTCTAGTTGTTCGTCCATTTGTTCCAAAGATGACTAACTCTGAACTATTCGCAGTAATGTGTGGTGGTTTAGCCTCTGTAGCCGGTGGTGTGCTAGCGGGTTACGCATCTATGGGTGTTCCTCTAGAGTACCTAGTTGCTGCGTCATTCATGGCAGCTCCTGGTGGTCTACTATTCGCTAAAATCATTAAGCCTGAAACAGATACGCCAGAAGATAATATCACTGACGATATCGACGGCGGCGATGACAAGCCAACTAACGTTATCGACGCAGCAGCAGGCGGCGCATCAGTTGGTCTACAACTAGCTCTAAACGTTGGTGCAATGCTACTAGCATTCATCGGTCTAATTGCTCTAATCAACGGTATCCTTGGTGGCATCGGTGGTTGGTTCGGTATGGAAAACCTAACTCTAGAACTTCTTCTGGGTTGGATATTCGCACCTCTAGCATTCATCATTGGTGTTCCATGGGAAGAAGCAATCATTGCTGGTTCTTTCATTGGTCAGAAGACAGTTGTTAACGAATTCGTTGCATACCTAAACTTCGTACCATACGTTGGTGAAAACGCTCAAGTTGTTGCAGCGACTGGTCAAGTGATGTCTGAGAAGACTCAAGCTATCATCGCATTCGCACTATGTGGTTTCGCAAACCTTTCTTCTATTGCGATTCTACTAGGTGGCCTAGGTGGTATTGCACCAAGCCGTCGCCAAGACATCGCACGTATGGGTGTTAAAGCGGTTATTGCTGGTACTTTATCTAACCTGATGGCAGCAACAATTGCTGGCTTCTTCCTATCTTTCTAATTAAGTAGATTAGATTATATAGACGCCACTTTAATATCGCTCCGTAGCAAGAAATTGCTGCGGGGCTTTTTAGTTTTTAGGACTGCCGACCCTGAATATGACTTTGATTCGATGGTGGGCCTAGAATGTTTTTTGAGATACAAACCGTTTGCGTTCTAAGGAGCACTACAATTTATTAATGGATACCTATAATGTATCGGCTCAAGGGATAGGATGTCTCTTGTTGGCAAGAAAGTAACCGCTTGGATTTGTCCTCGGTTATTCTTCTGGGGTTAAGCCAAACTTAGCGATACGCTATAGATGTTAGACACAACATAACTGATTTGTTGTGCCATAGACCAAACTGGTACTGTGCGGTGACAAGGATTGCAATTGATAGCGAAAGTTATCAAGTCTTCAGGGAACAAAGTCCGTTCATTTGTGACTACTGAGTCTTACTAAAATACCCATCTATACTCGATGGAAGGCGAAGTAGTTAACTATATGAATATATTGATCGGAGATAGAAATGAGCGATTTAAAAGCAGCAGCTCTACGTGCACTTAAACTTATGGATCTAACTACGCTAAATGACGACGACACAACTGAAAAAGTTGTAGCGCTTTGTCACGACGCGAAGACTGCAGTAGGTAACACTGCTGCAATCTGTATTTACCCTCGCTTTATCCCAGCTGCTAAGAAAGCGTTGCGTGAGCAAGGTACTCCAGAAGTACGTATTGCGACTGTAACTAACTTCCCTCATGGTAATGATGACATCGAAATCGCTGTTGCTGAAACAAAAGCAGCAGTAGCATACGGTGCAGATGAAGTAGACGTAGTATTCCCATACCGCGCTCTAATCTCCGGCAACGAAGAAGTCGGTTTCGAGCTAGTTAAACAGTGTAAAGAGGTATGTGGCGACATCATACTGAAAGTAATCATCGAAACTGGTGAACTTAAAGAAGAAGCACTGATCAAGAAAGCATCTGAGATTTGTATCAAAGCAGGCGCTGACTTCATCAAAACTTCAACAGGTAAAGTGCCAGTAAACGCGACTCCAGAGTACGCGCGCATGATGCTAGAAGTTATCCGTGAAATGGGCGTTGCTAAAACTGTAGGTTTCAAACCAGCAGGTGGCGTACGTACCGCTGAAGATGCAGCACAATACCTAGCAATGGCTGATGAGCTACTAGGCGCTGAGTGGGCAGACAACATGCACTACCGCTTTGGTGCTTCAAGCCTACTAACTAACCTTCTCAATACATTAGAAGCGACAGACCAAACTGCTGATCCAGCAGCATACTAATTCTTTAAAAGTCTGTTTGATAGAGTGACGTTGAGTCACTCCACATTACCTCTTTTCCCTACAAACCAACTAGAGTTTGGGAGGCACTAATGTATCTACCTCAAGAAATTATTCGCAGAAAACGTGATGGTGAAGTCCTAACAGCTGAAGAAATTAACTTCTTCATTCAAGGCGTAGCTAAGAGCACTGTTTCTGAAGGCCAAATTGCAGCATTCGCAATGGCTATTTTCTTCAACGAAATGACAATGCCAGAACGTATCGCACTAACATGTGCAATGCGTGACTCAGGCATGGTTATCGACTGGAGCCACATGAACTTTGATGGTCCAATCGTTGATAAACACTCTACTGGTGGTGTTGGTGACGTAACTTCTCTGATGCTTGGACCTATGGTGGCAGCATGTGGCGGTTTCGTTCCAATGATCTCTGGTCGTGGCTTAGGTCACACTGGCGGTACGCTAGACAAGCTTGAATCTATCCTTGGTTACAACATTACGCCAACCAAGGATGTGTTCGGCGAAGTAACTAAAGATGCGGGTGTTGCGATCATCGGTCAAACAGGTGACTTAGCGCCTGCTGATAAGCGTGTTTACGCGACTCGTGATATCACAGCAACTGTAGATAATATCTCGTTAATCACGGCTTCAATTCTATCTAAGAAACTGGCTGCTGGTCTAGACTCCCTGGTGATGGACGTCAAAGTAGGTTCAGGTGCATTCATGCCGACTTACGAAGCGTCTGAAGAGCTAGCGAAATCTATCGTTGCAGTAGCAAACGGTGCTGGCACTAAAACAACAGCAATCCTAACGGACATGAACCAAGTTCTGGCTTCTTCAGCGGGTAACACAGTAGAAGTTCGCGAAGCGGTTCAGTTCCTAACGGGCGAACACCGTAACCCACGTTTGCTTGAAATTACGATGGCATCGTGTGCTGAAATGTTAGTACTTGGCAACCTTGCAAAAGATTCAGAAGAAGCGCGCGAAAAACTGATGGCAGTACTGGATAGCGGTAAAGCAGCAGAGTGCTTCGGTAAAATGGTAGCGGGCCTTGGTGGTCCAGCAGACTTCGTAGAAAACTACGATAACTACCTAGAAAAATCAGAAATTATTAAACCAGTGTACGCGCTAGAAAGCGGTGTGGTATCAGCAATGGATACTCGTGCAATTGGTATGGCTGTAGTTGGTATGGGCGGTGGTCGTCGGGTAGCAACGGACAGCATTGATTACGCAGTCGGTTTCGATAGCTTCATTCGTCTTGGCGAAGTAGCAAGCGATGAGAAGCCATTAGCAATGATTCATGCTCGCAACGAACAACAGTGGCAAGAAGCTGCAACGGCATTACAAAATGCAATCACTGTGGGCGGAGAATATACAGCAACCCCAGACGTTTACCGTCAGATTCGTTTTGAAGACGTGTAAATAACCACTATCGGTATACCTCGCGTATACCGATAATCAAAAGCGCTGGTACAAAGAGCAATAAGTTGGTGGAGAAAATGAAAAGAGCATTTATTTTAGTTTTAGATTCATTCGGTATCGGTGAGGCTGCGGATGCAGACAAATTCGGTGATGTAGGCTCAGACACTATGGGTCACATCGCAGACCATTGTGATAAAGGTCTTGCTGACAATGCCGATCGTCAAGGTCCTCTGACGCTACCAAACCTGTCTAAATTAGGTTTAGCGATGGCTCACAAAGAGTCTACAGGTCGCTTTGCTCCTGGTATGGATGCAAACGCAGAAATCATTGGTGCTTACGGTCACGCTGCTGAGCTGTCTTCAGGTAAAGACACGCCATCAGGTCACTGGGAAATCGCGGGTGTACCGGTACTGTTTGACTGGGGCTACTTCACCGACAAAGAGAACAGCTTCCCTAAAGAGCTGACTGATCGCATTCTTGAGCGTGCAGGTTTATCTGGTTTCCTAGGTAACTGCCACTCATCAGGAACAGAGATCCTAGATAACCTAGGTGAAGAGCACATGAAGACTGGCCTGCCAATCTTCTACACTTCTGCGGACTCTGTTTTCCAGATCGCCTGTCACGAAGAGACATTTGGCCTGCAAAACTTGCTAGATCTTTGTCAGATCGCTCGTGAAGAGTTAGAAGAGTACAACATCGGTCGTGTCATCGCACGTCCATTCATTGGCCCAGGTAAAGGCCAATTCGAACGTACTGGTAACCGTCGTGACCTTTCAGTTGAGCCACCTGCAGCAACGATTCTTCAGAAGCTTGTTGATGAGAAGGGCGGTAATGTTCACTCAATCGGTAAGATCTCTGATATTTACGCTGGTTGTGGTATTACTCAGAAAACAAAAGCTACGGGTATCCCTGCGCTATTTGAAGCGACTAAAGAAGCGATCAATGAAGCGGGTGACAATACTATCGTATTCACTAACTTCGTTGATTTTGACTCAGCTTACGGCCACCGCCGTGATGTTGCAGGCTACGCTACTGCGCTTGAGTACTTCGATGGCCGTATCAATGAAATCATCGATATGATGAAAGAGGATGATGTACTTATCCTTACTGCTGACCACGGTTGTGATCCAACATGGCCAGGTACAGACCATACTCGTGAACACATCCCAGTGATTGTTTACGGTAAAAATGTTCCTGCTGGTTCTTTAGGCCGTCGCGATACGTTTGCTGACATCGGCCAAAGCTTAGCGTCTTACTTTGGTACATCACCAATGGAATACGGTGCAAGCTTTCTGTAAGTGGTAATGAATAAAAGAGAGGGAAACCTCTCTTTTCTTTTTTGTTTTGAGATTAAGGATATTTTCAATGGCTACTCCACGTATTAATGCTAGGCGATCCGCTACGAGCTAAATACATCGCTGAAACCTTCTTAGAAGACGTGGTTCAGGTATGTGATGTGCGCAATATGTTTGGTTACACAGGTACTTATAAAGGTCGTAAGGTTTCGGTAATGGGGCACGGTATGGGCATCCCATCTTGTTCGATTTACGCGACTGAGCTTATTAAAGGCTTTGGTGTGAAAAAATCATTCGTGTCGGCAGTTGTGGTGCAGTAAGCGAAGATATCAAAGTACGTGATGTCGTGATCGACATGGAGGTATGTATCGACTCTAAATTAAACCGTATTCGCTTTGAAGGTCATGACTTTGCTGCAATTGCAGACTACAAAATGGTTCGCGCGGCAGAAGATGCAGCTAAAGCACGAAGTGTTGATGTAAAAGTAGGTAACTTGTTCTCAGCTGAACTTTCTACACGCCAGACCCTCAAATGTTTTAGGTGATCGATAAATACGGCATTGTTGGTGTAGAGATGGAAGCGGCTGGTATCTATGGCGTTTGTGCAGAATACGGTGCGAAAGCACTAACGATTTGTACTGTCTCAGACCATATCAAAACCGGTGAGCAAGCTACATCAGACGAGCGTCAAACGACCTTCAATGACATGATGGTAATTGCCTTAGATTCTGTGCTTCTTGGTGACCAAGAAGCGTAAGGCTTTATCTAATTTGATAGATCGACAGATAAATAAAAGCCCCGTTGCTGTCTGAGCTTCGGAGCTTTTTATTGGGTAACGTAAATGCGCTATTTATGAGTTTACGTTTTTCAGAAGTAAGTTCTCGCCTGATTTGGTCGGCCTTTTTCGAATCAACATAATAAACAGCACACCACTGACGAAGCCCATCAATACCATACCGATCATGTAGCGATCACTTTTGCGGTAGTGGTGATCCGATATTGCTGTCATTTTACCCGTCTCAAAGGTGACGCGGATAAAACCAATGATAGTGTTTTCTTTCGAGTAAATTGGCTCTACTAACTGCTGTCTGCCGATACTCGCGGTTGAAAGTGGCGTATCTAGGCCAAGCACCTCACGAACTGAAAGTGCCTTTGCGCTCGAAGCTAGGCGAATGCCTTCAGCATCATAGATGGTGGTATCGAATACCAGTCGATCTTGAGATAGCTGATTGGTCAGATTAAGCAGTCGTTCTTGGTCTTGTTGTGCGATCATTTTGCTGGCTGAAAGGGAAGCCTGAGAGATAAGCAGCTTGGTAAGTGTCTCGAGCTGTTTCGCTTGGATCTTCTCGTTACCCTTACTGATCACGACCGTATTTTTAATCGTAACGATGAACATAGTAGCCAACAAAATGAGGGCTAACATTCGCAAAGCGTTACGTATTGAGAACAATGATTCATTCATGTTTCACAGGGCCTGAAATAAACAAATGTTATGATTAAGACATATTGAGACTTGCGTTTTCAAATTGCAATAGGTTAACGTTTAGCATAGTTAATTAGGAATCATACACATGGACGCTCATAAATATCTGCCGATGAAAAGGCATACCACATTATTAACTCGACTCCCCGAGACTCGTTTCGCTTCTCAACTCGCTAAAGCTAAAGCCAACTGGATTGTATTCGGCGAGTATCTATCACCGCAATCTTTCGACGACATCGATTTTTTCACTAGCACTTACAACACCATTTTAGATACGTGGAAAGTTGGGCATTACGAAGTGGCATTGATGTCTGGCAACCTAACGCCAGCGCATGAAGAAATCCTACAGGCTTTGAAGCTTGATTATGCTTGCCTTAGTGAAGTTCCAGATTTATCTAAGCCAGGTTTGATCGTGATGGATATGGATTCCACAGCGATTCAAATCGAGTGTATCGATGAAATAGCCAAGCTCGCTGGAGTAGGTGAGTTAGTCTCTGAAATTACAGAGCGCGCTATGCAAGGTGAATTAGATTTCGAACAAAGCCTGCGCCAACGAGTTGGAGCACTGAAAGGTGCTGATGAGTCGATTCTAGAGCAAGTGCGTCAATCACTGCCTTTTATGCCTGACTTAGTGGAACTGCTGAACACGCTTAACAAACTGGGTTGGAAAATCGCAATCGCATCGGGTGGTTTTACGTACTTCTCTGATTACTTAAAAGACACGCTAGACCTAGATCATGCTCAATCGAATACTTTAGAAATCATTGAGGGTAAATTGACGGGCGAAGTGTTAGGTGATGTAGTTTCTGCGCAAACCAAAGCCGATATCTTAGTCGAACTGGCAGAAGAGTATGAGCTGGAGCTGCATAACACGGTTGCTGTCGGTGATGGCGCGAATGACTTGGTGATGATGGGCGCTGCTGGTTTAGGTATTGCCTTCCATGCCAAGCCAAAAGTCGAGCAACAAGCTCAAACAGCTGTGCGTTACGCTGGTTTGGGTGGGGTATTGTGTATCTTGTCTGGAGCGTTGGCTAAGCAACAAAAAATCAGTTGGCGGGCGAAACCGTAAAGGTTCACATCAGTATGATTATTTAATCGTGTGATATTGAAAGGCAACAAAGCAGGCTGTGAGCCTGCTTTTCTATTTTATGGTACTTGGATATTACGGAGTATTGTTATTAGCGAGTCAGCTCCAATCGGATCAATACTTCGTCGGTAATGTCTTCTATCTCACCATAACCGATAAACGCGGTGACCTCATTTTCTAGCTTCTTCGCTTGGTGCATGCTTATACGAGCAAGCTCTTCTAAATCCGATTGGAACAAGGTGGTCAATGGATTAAAGATTGGCGCTGTCGTAACACGAAGTACATACAGATCACCTAGGTGCTGCGCTTTCTTAATGAACAAGATTCTTTCTTTTGCCGAGGCAAAGTCTTTCACCAGCTTAGTGTGTACCGATTGAACTTTGTCACCAAATTTCACCGCAGCGATATAAACATCGTGGTGTTTAGGCTCAGCACCTTCAATTCTCTTTAGTGGCTCAGCCAGCAGCGAGTTGGTGTGGCCTTTAAAGATAGGCTCCAAGGAGAACTTTTGATTGTGACCCAGTTTCGCCAGTAGAGTGAGGTGCTTATTCAGTGGAAAATTCACACCAATGATCTTACAACGCAGTGTTGAGCTTGGTTTGTCAATGAAGATAGGGGTGCTCACCATCTTGCTCAACAAAATATTGTGCAGCGACTCAAGCAAGGAGTTCGTTGGCAGTATCTCTTTCTTCTTAATCAGCTTGCTTTGGTTCTGATCGATAAGCCCATTTAGGAACGCGATGGTGCGCATTGTCTTAGCGTTCTCAGCAATCACCAATTGGACATTGCGGCCATTCGGGCTCACACGAATCACGTGGTAAGGCACTGTGCTTAATGGCAGGTTCTTATCGTAAAGCTGTAGCTCATTAAAATTCACGATAACTGGGTCATTGATCTTGAGTATCATCGGGTGCTCAAGAGTAATGCTCAACCCACGTTTCGAGATATCTAAGGTGTGACCGTTTGCCGCTGTACCGTCTTGTGAGGTGATCTGTAACGGAGACTTAAATTGATATCTAGGCTCTTTACGTCGAGTCTGTGAGTCAAAGTAGATGCTTTGTATGTTACCAACCACAGCACGAGGATGACGGAAGCAATTCAATTCACTGCTTGGAATTCGAGGCTTTTCACTCAATAGGTAATCCGCGGCACTTTCGTGATCGCCAATCTCTTGCAATATAGCGCAATGAGTTAGTTGTGCTGAGCTTTGCGCGAGCATGTCTGTATGTTTAGCCAAAGCTTGTCGTTCTGTTTCTGATAACTCAAAAACAGAGAACTTGAATGCTTTCCAACTTTTACGCTTACCCCCAATGTGCCAGAACAGCTGTCTTTGTTCACGAGTTGCTTCAGGTAACATCATCGAATAGAACAACGTCTTATTTTTATGTTCGTGAGTAAACGAGTAGATAACATTACTGGTGCCTTTCACACCGGGCTTCGCCAGTAAGTTCATGCGCTGTTCGTTGAATAGACTTCCCAGAGCTTGTTGGTTTCGCTCGTCGTGCCAGTATTGCCATAGCGGATGGTTGTTATCCGTAAGCAAGGCTAGCTTGAGTTCACTACCACTAAAAAATAGGGGTAGATTACAAGTATGTTTGAGATAGGTGTGCTCTATACCTCGTGTGCGAGTTCGAATGATTCTATCTTGATTCTCGTGGTGGGTTTTCTTACTCGTGCTATTTAAAGCAGCATCGAGCAAAGAAGCCAAAATGTTGTTGTCGCTTATCTTTACGGTTCTTAGGAATTTAACCGCGTCATTTTCATAAGATTCATCAATACCTAGAACGCGAAATTTAACTATCTCATTTATATCTGTATCGAGCGATTTCTCAAACAGTTCAGTAAACTTGACGCAGATGCTCTCGCCTAGGTTATAGCGAAAGGCGCTCGGCACTTTGAATTTTGCACCTGAAGGTGAGATATCAACCGTAACACCGTGCAGGCTTTGCCCTTTAGATGTGGTGATTTCAACCTGTGAGCTTATCTTGAGTCGGTTCTCTTGACGCTTTAAGTCATAACCAAGGTTTATAGCTTCGGCTTCATAGGGGCTATTGGCACTGGTGATGCCTTGATTACTTTGAGACGCACTCTTAACCAAACTACGCAGAGGCTGAATTCGCGGCGCCATAACTAGCTCCCAAGCCCCTTCGGTGTAGCCTTTGAATTTTTTTGTACCACGTTGATAAGCATTTAAAGCGATGTCGTCGAGCCAGTGTTTACGCCCATCGAGTGTGAATTGACGACATTCATTATCGATACGTCCGCGTAAATCAATGCTCTTTGTACACGGAGCCATGATACGATTCAGTTCCATTTTAACGAGTAGTTTCAGAGACGGCGATTCACCTTCTGTCATTTGAGAAAGAAGGAATTCGAAATCTTCGGCGTGATAAGCCGGGATAAGACGCTCTGCTACAGATAGAATTTCAGATTGCTGCATACTTTTCTTGTTAGAATGGACGGTACATTTGTGTTATCGACTAGTTTAAATCGATCTTTAAATATAAGTGGTATGACTGCAACGTTTATTTGCACCCGTACGGTCAAATAAGTCACAAATTGACAACATCATTGTGTAACTGGGTAAATTATTGAGGTTTTATGGCTAAGGCAAAGCGAGCTTATGTGTGTAATGACTGTGGTGCTGACTTTCCACGTTGGCAAGGACAGTGCAATGCGTGTGGTGCTTGGAACACAATTACCGAAGTTAGGTTAGCTGCTTCTCCTCAGGTAGCACGCAATGAAAGATTAACTGGCTATGCAGGTAGCGCGACCGAATCTAGCGTTCAAACCCTGTCGGAAATTGATCTTCAGGAAGTGCCTCGTTTTAGTAGTGGCTTTAAAGAGCTCGACCGCGTACTTGGTGGCGGTGTGGTGCCGGGTGCTGCGATTCTTATTGGTGGTAACCCAGGTGCGGGTAAATCGACACTACTGCTACAAACCATGTGTTTGCTTTCTTCTCAACTTCCTACTTTATATGTGACCGGTGAGGAATCGTTACAGCAGGTCGCGATGCGTGCTTCACGTCTTGGTTTGCCAAAAGAGCACTTAAAGATGCTCTCCGAAACCAATGTCGACAAGATCTGTCAGGTGGCTGAAAAAGAACAGCCTAAGATCATGGTCATCGACTCAATCCAAGTAATGCATGTTGCTGATGTTCAATCTTCACCAGGAAGTGTGGCTCAGGTTCGTGAGTCAGCGACGGCACTGACACGTTTTGCGAAGCAGAATAATGTCGCAATCTTCCTAGTAGGGCACGTAACTAAAGATGGCACGCTAGCGGGGCCTAAAGTACTTGAGCACATTATTGACTGTTCAGTATTGCTAGACGGCGGAACAGATAGCCGTTTCAGAACATTACGCAGCCATAAAAACCGTTTTGGTGCAGTGAATGAGCTGGGTGTGTTTGCGATGACAGGCCAAGGGCTAAAAGAAGTCAGCAACCCATCGGCTATATTCTTGTCTCGTGGCGAAGAAGAAACGTCAGGCAGTTCAGTGATGGTGGTATGGGAAGGTACTCGCCCATTGCTTGTTGAAATCCAAGCGCTGGTGGATTACTCCCAGTTGGCGAACCCTCGTCGAGTCGCGGTTGGTCTTGAGCAAAACCGCCTCTCTTTATTACTCGCCGTGCTGCATAAACACGGCGGCTTACAAATGGCTGATCAAGATGTGTTTGTGAATGTCGTCGGTGGTGTTAAAGTAACCGAAACCAGTGCAGACCTTGCATTAGTCATGGCATTACTCTCTAGTTTCAGAGACCGCGCATTGCCTAAAGATGTCGTGGTTTTTGGCGAAGTAGGCTTAGCGGGAGAGATTCGTCCTGTACCAAGTGGGCAAGAACGTTTAAATGAAGCATTTAAACATGGCTTTAAGAAAGCGATTGTTCCTGCAGCTAATATGCCGAAAGGTGGTATCCCAGGAATGCAAATCCATGGAGTGAAAAAACTATCAGAAGCAATTAATGCTTTTGATGAGTTGTAATTGAACTCACTTCAGCTAATCTATACAGCAGCAATTCAGTCTAACTTGGACGCCGATTGGGTTTGAGGTTAGTACTTTAATTAACAATCATTTAGATTGTTTCTACAGCGTGCCTTTTTCTACATATTAGAAAAAGGCAAAGTTTTTTTGTCCCAAATGCATGCAAAGCTATCAGTCTTCACAGATTGTGATATACTCTGCGCGCATTTTATATCCTATTAATAGAGTAAGACAATGGCAGATTTATCGAAATACAGAAACATTGGTATTTTCGCGCACGTTGATGCGGGTAAAACAACTACCACTGAGCGTATCCTTAAGCTAACTGGTCAAATCCACAAGACCGGTGAAGTACATGACGGCGAATCAACGACTGACTTCATGGAACAGGAAGCTGAGCGCGGTATTACTATCCAATCAGCAGCTGTAAGCTGTTTCTGGAACGGTCACCGTCTAAACGTTATCGATACTCCTGGACACGTTGACTTCACAGTTGAAGTATACCGTTCTCTTAAAGTACTTGATGGCGGTATCGGTGTATTCTGTGGTTCTGGTGGTGTTGAGCCTCAATCAGAAACTAACTGGCGCTACGCTAACGAATCAGAAGTATCTCGTCTGATTTTCGTTAACAAACTAGACCGTATGGGTGCTGACTTCTACCGCGTTGTTGACCAAGTTAAGAACGTTTTAGGCGCTACTCCGCTAGTAATGGTTCTACCAATCGGCCGCGAAGATGAATTCGTTGGTGTTGTAGATCTACTAAGCCGTAAAGCATACGTTTGGGATGACACAGGTCTTCCTGAAAACTACGAAATCAAAGATGTTCCAGCGGACATGGTTGATGATGTTGAGCAATACCGTGAAGAGCTAATCGAAACTGCTGTAGAGCAAGACGATGACCTAATGGAAGCTTACATGGAAGGTGAAGAGCCTTCTCTAGAAGACATCAAGCGTTGTATCCGTAAAGGTACTCGCGACCTAGCGTTCTTCCCAACATTCTGTGGTTCTGCATTCAAGAACAAGGGCGTTCAAATCGTTCTTGACGCGGTAGTTGATTACCTACCATCTCCAACAGAAGTTGATCCTCAGCCTCTAACAGACAAAGAGACTGGCGAACCAACTGGTGAAGTTGCGACAGTATCTGCTGATGAGCCACTACGTGCTCTTGCGTTTAAGATCATGGATGACCGTTTTGGTGCACTAACTTTCATCCGTATCTACTCTGGTGTTCTTAACAAGGGTGATACAATTCTTAACGCTGCTACAGGCAAAACTGAGCGTATCGGCCGTATGGTTGAGATGCAAGCTGATGAGCGTAATGAACTTACATCTGCGCAAGCTGGTGACATCATCGCGGTTGTAGGCATGAAGAACGTTCAAACAGGTCACACTCTATGTGATCAGAAGCACGAATGTACTCTAGAGCCAATGATCTTCCCAACTCCAGTAATCTCTATTGCTGTATCTCCAAAAGATAAAGGCGGTTCTGAGAAAATGGGTATTGCGA
This sequence comes from Pseudoalteromonas sp. G5_S1_14_S5, assembly GCF_054968605.1. Classification (NCBI taxonomy): domain Bacteria; kingdom Pseudomonadati; phylum Pseudomonadota; class Gammaproteobacteria; order Alteromonadales; family Pseudoalteromonadaceae; genus Pseudoalteromonas; species Pseudoalteromonas sp. G5_S1_14_S5. Next base: position 58,375 of record NZ_JBQKUM010000021.1, read on the forward strand.
TCGGTAAAATGGTAGCAGAAGATCCATCTTTCCAAGTTGAGACTGACGAAGAAACTGGCGAAACTATCCTGAAAGGTATGGGTGAGCTTCACCTAGACATCAAGGTAGATATCCTTAAACGTACATACGGCGTTGACCTTGTAGTAGGTGCTCCTCAAGTAGCTTACCGTGAAACAATCACGAAAGCTGTTGAAGATAGCTACACTCACAAGAAACAATCTGGTGGTTCTGGTCAATTCGGTAAGATCGATTACCGTATCAAACCAGGCGAAGCTGGTTCTGGCTTCACTTTCTCTTCAACTGTTGTTGGTGGTAACGTTCCTAAGGAATTCTGGCCTGCAGTTGAGAAAGGTTTTGCATCTATGATGGAAAACGGTGTTCTTGCTGGCTTCCCAACTCTAGATGTTGAAGTAGAACTATTCGACGGTGGCTTCCACGCAGTTGACTCATCTGCAATCGCATTTGAAATCGCAGCGAAAGGCGCATTCCGTCAATCTATGCCTAAAGCGGGTGCACAACTTCTTGAGCCAATCATGAACGTTGACGTATTCACTCCAGAAGATCACGTTGGTGATGTAATCGGTGACCTTAACCGTCGTCGTGGCATGATCAAAGATCAACAAGCTGGCGCTACTGGCGTACGTATCAAAGCTGACGTACCACTATCAGAAATGTTTGGTTACATCGGTCACCTACGTACTATTACTTCAGGCCGTGGTCAATTCTCTATGGAATTCCTACAGTACTCTCCATGTCCAACAAACGTGGCAGACGAAGTAATCGCTAAAGTTAAAGCAGACAAAGAAGCTGGTAAGTAATTAGCTCTTTTCTTAATTAACTAGAAAGCCCCACAAGTGAAAGCTTGCGGGGCTTTTTTATTAGAATCATAGTGCGAGATGCGAGATGCGAGATGCGAGATTGAAGTGGCCCCAAAGTAGGCACAGGGGCAATCCCGTATTCAGTAATACGGGATTGATAAAGCTAGGGGAGGCTAACGTTTTAAATCAATGTAGATTTGCTCTACCTTAGTACGAGCCCACTCTGTTTTACGCAGAAACTTTAAGCTCGATTTGATGCTTGGGTCCTTTTTGAAGCAGTTGATATTTACCATGTAGCTCAATTCTTCCCAACCGTAATGTTCTACCAATTCTGTTAGCAGTTTTTGCAGTGTAATGCCGTGAAGTGGGTTATTTGCTTGTGTCATGAGATTTACTCGTCATTTATTTGCTCTCAGTATATCAGTTTCATCTCATCAATTATCAGACCATTTGAGCTCGTAACTTATCTCGATAGTAGAAAATTCTTCTCAACTTTTATTCCCAAACAACTGAACCTGACTTTGTACTCAAGTTTTAAAGCGTTTGATTTTCTCGCGATGGAACTATTCCGTGAGTGCACAAAACAACTAATTGTATTTGGGTTTGAGTGCGATATGACCTACCCGTATCAGTTCTTTTCCTAACAAATACTGAAAAAACAAACAGTGTTTAACTAGTGAGGCACTTTTAACGGATAATGCGTTGTCCAAAACAAAATGCGAACCACCAAGGTGAAGTGATGAGAAGATGTCACTATGTATAAGTTGAACTTACAAAAAAGGAGCCTTACTGGCTCCTTCTTAATTTTATTACTGTTCCCAAACCACTAATTTATCTTTTGGCCAGTTATGGCCTACTTCGTGATACTTCTGTTCTAAGACATGGCGTTTGATCTTGAGGGTCGGGGTTAATACGCCATTATCAATACTCCATGGTTCTTTAATCATAAGTACGCCCTTAATTTTCTCATGAGACGCAAGCTTCTCATTCATTCTCTCGATCACTCGCTGAGTTGTTCTTTCATAGCGAGCGCGATCAAAGTTAGGGAAGTCATGCGGAACAACGAGCAGAATCGGACCTGGTAAGCCAAGGCCTATTAGACACATCATTTCTACGCGGCTGTACTCAAAAAGCTTGTTTTCGATAGGAACTGGCGCTACAAACTTACCTTTCGCAGTTTTGAAAGTATCTTTTTTACGTCCACGAATAGTGAGGTAGCCTTCGCTATCGATATCACCAATATCACCAGTGTGCAACCATCCTTCAGAATTGAATGACTCTTGCGTTGCAATATCATTTTTGTAGTAGCCAGAGAACAGCCCTTTACCACGAACTAAAATTTCTTCATCTTCGGCAATCTTAAGTTCAATACCTGGACCAGCATTTCCGACTGTGCCAATTTTATCCGCTCTGAACGGGTAGTTTAAGGTACTGTAAGCGAAAGACTCTGTCATTCCCCATGCTTCAGTGATGTGTAGACCAACGCTTTCGTACCATGCAAGTAGCGCTGGTGATACTGGCGCAGAACCACAGCCCAGAACGCGAGCTTGATCTAGACCTAAGCCATCCGCAAGCTTCTTCTTAATGATGTTATTAATGAACGGGATCTTCAGCAAAATGTTCAGCTTTTTCTGTGGCAGCTTATCTTGGATGCGCTGTTGGAACAGGGTCCATAAACGAGGGACAGAAATAAACAAAGTAGGACGCTGCATCTTCACATCATCAATAAAGGTGTCTAGAGATTCTGGGAATGCGGTAACGACACCACCCATGACTGATGAACCAAAGATGTAGACACGCTCTGTGATATGGGCAAGTGGTAAGTAAGAAAATAGGCGGTCATCTTTTTGGATACCGATATGATCGATCAGCCTTTGAACTGACCACGTAAAGGCACCGTATGTAAGCATGGCACCCTTTGGCAAGCCAGAAGTACCAGATGTGTAAACAAGAGACATAAGCTTTTCATCGTGATGCTGAGGGCGTTTAGTGGTTGGTTCATGTGTATTGATGAGTTGCCCAAATGTGTGTTTACACTTTGGCGCTGTATCATAGGGTAGCGAGATGCTAGCTAAGCCTGGGTTGTCATCAAGTACTTGTTGTGTCGCTTTAGGATCATCGAGCTTACCTGCAATGATGATCTTACTTTCACTGTGTTCAATACAGTATTGGATGGTATCTGAACCTGCAGTAGGAAAAATTGGGACGCTGACAAAATCTCCTAACATTATGGCGAGGTCACAAATAAACCACTCTGCACAGTTTTTAGAAATAAGCGCGACTCGATCTCCGGGTTCTACTCCAAGTACTTCTAGTGCGGACGCCAGTTTTAGTGCTTTATCAGCCACTTCTTTGTAGGTGAACTCGACAAACTGGCGGTTAATAATTTGTTTCAAATAGACTTCATTTGGTCGTTCTTCTGCCCATTTTAGAATCATATCATTGGGTGTAGGGAGAGCGGTTGCTTGTTCTTGGCTAAACTTGTTAGGCTGAATCATTGTCTAACTCCATGTTTTTCGCTAAGTTATTTTTGTTAATATCGTGTTAAATGTACCATGGTTTTTTCTTTTAGGGAGTAAAATTAGCGTTTTCTGTTATCCGTGTAGGCTCTTGTTTAGCTTATAGAGTCAACCCTGTTCTTTTCTTCTCTAATATTTGAAAACTTATGATATGTCTCGTGGGCATCATTAATCACTAATCACTGCTATTTTTGTTCGGTTTTTTACTTCCTAGAGTTGTTGTATTACTAAATTAGATGGTTATACGTGGAATTATGAAAGCTCTTCTCAGAGTGTAGTTGAAAACCTAAATGGGAGTAGCTAACTGTAAAGCGTCCTCTAATTTCCATGGAACCAAGCTTATAGGCTAAGTTTCGTTATTTTTAACTCAATAAACCTATAAATGAGCCAAATAACATGAATGCACCGACAAGCCCTACGATTGGCATCTTGACCGTTTTCAATAGCCACACACCTACGATGAGCAGAGCGAAGTCTAAACCGTTACTCACCGCACTTGTGAAGATTGGCTGATACAGAGCCGCAAGTAGTAACCCGACTACCGCTGCATTCACACCGGTAAGTGCACCAGCAACTAATGGTTTACTTGCGATTGCCTGCCAGTTTTTCAATACACCCAGTAGTAATAAGAAGCCCGGTAAGAACACGGCGATTGTCGCTAACAAAGCGCCAGTAATTGGTGCCGATGGCATTAATACATAGCCTAGGTATGTCGCTAAGGTAAACATAGGACCAGGTACGGCCTGTGCTGCAGCATAGCCCGTTAGAAACGCATCTTGGGATAGTTGGTCACCAATACTATTCTGCAACAATGGAAGTACCACATGACCGCCACCGAATACTAAGCTGCCAGCTTGATAGAACAGCCCAAATACCTCAATACCTTGAGAGTATGCACTGAACAGAGGAAGGCCAACCAACAGCGCGACGAAAATAAGGAGCGGCGTTATGGAAATCTTGTGTGTTGATGGAACCGTTTTGATTTCTTTTGAGGTCAAAAACTTGCTGCCAATGATTGCGGCAAATAGAAGTACCAAGATTTGCGGCCAGATCCCTTGAAGCAACAGGAGAACCACGGCAGTAATGACACACAAAGCGGTCGCGATTTTCGATTGGCAAAAGTTTTTGTACATGCCAAATGTGGCATCAGCAACCACCACAACTGCAAGCAACTTCAAACCGTGAATGATTGAATTGAATAGAGGCGCTTCCAATAGCTGATTGCTCACCAAAGCTAATATCAACATTAAGATGATAGATGGGGAAGTAAAGCCGATAAACGCAGCAATCGCACCCGTTAAGCCACCTCTTTTGTAGCCAACTGCAAAGCCAACTTGGCTTGAACCTGGTCCAGGTAGAAATTGACTCAGCGCAACAATTTGCCCGTACTCTTCATCAGATAGCCAGTTAAGCTTCTTAACAAAGGTTTTACGGAAGTAGCCAATGTGTGCAGCTGGTCCACCAAAGCTAATCCAGCCAAGCCAGAAAAAGGTTTTAAAAATTGAAAGCATGATCGATTCCAGATAAACGTTTAGCGTAATTTATGGTGACTTAGACTATGATTCAAATTAATTATTTTAATTCTAACTATTAATGAAATGGGTTATTTGAATGGCTGATTTTAACTGGAAAGGGATCGACCTTAACTTATTGATAGCGCTGCAAGCGTTATACAAAACGAACAGTGTCAGTAAAGCTGCTGAGCGTTGTTATGTCAGTCAGTCTGCAATGAGCCATAGTCTTCAGCGGCTTAGAAAGTTATTTGATGACCCTCTGTTTGAGCGAGTAGGGAGCAAGATGGAGGCGACGGAAAGAGCGATTGAGTTATCTAGCACTGTTGATGCTTTGCTTAATACCATTCAATCTGACGTATTACTTTCTAAATCGTTTGATGCAACAACGTATAAAGGTAGTTGGAAGATCGGTCTTACCGATTATGCCGAGCAGATGTTTGCTCCAGTGTTGTTTGATCTCATTAAACAGTCTTCTCCTGATTCTCAAATTGCTTTGTTCAACGTAAACCGTGGTAACTATCAGCGAGTATTTGAAGATTCTAAGCTTGATATAGCGATCGGTAGCTTTAGTGAAGTGTCTAAGTTATACAGAACCAAGCATTTGTACACAGAACAGCACGTCTGCTTGCTCGATAATTCAGTGTTATCGACCGAAGACCCCATGTCTTTAGAGCAATTTGCATCTGTTGGGCATGCTTTGGTTTCTCCTGCTGGAGTAATAAAAACGGGAGTCGACAGTCGCCTAGCTGAACTTGGTTTAAGCCGAAAAGTAGTTATAGCTTCGAGTAACTTTTTAACGGTAAAGCGCTTAATTCGTGGCAGAGAATTGCTTTGTATTGTTCCTAAGCTGGTGGCTCGAAATGACACAGAGGATAAGGAAGCATTGTTATCTGTCAAGCCACCGATAGATGTACCGGATTTCGATATACAGCTTGTCTATCGGAAAGCGAAGCATTTAGATGATAAAAATAAGCTACTTAGAAGATTGATTACAGAAGCTGTGTCGTCTGTGATTGCTGAGTAAATTTTTGGTAACCGTTCAGCGGGATAGCTTGACTATATGAGATTAAGGCTCATAAAGTTCTAGGTCAGAGGTCAAAAACATTCGGGTACGGTTTCTTCTCAACGACTGATGTGATGATATCGCTCAACACTGACATTGCTGATAAGCCGCGTTTTTTGCAGGTTTCGATAAGTGTATGAATGCGACTACGGAACTTATCGCCTGCATCCGAGGTCGTTCCGAAGCTGATTTTCCTTTGGATGACAAAACCTCTAATACATCGCTCAGCTTCATTATTGGTTAAGGGGATTGAGGTTTTCTTTAGGAAAACCCATAAGCTTTCTCTATGTTTGAGTAGTAACTTGCATCGTTCTCGATACCGTTTGACCGATCACATCGGCCCCTTTACTCAACCAATAATTGAACGATTTTTGTAGCCTGTGCATTCGCCGCAAATACAGTGAATAATCCAATTCATCTTGCTCATAACGATGCGAGTATGGAAAGTGGCGTTCGTCAGCAAACAAAGATGTTTACCAATATAAGCGGTGTGTCCACCGCCACTATAATCAGCCATCTGTTGAAGGTTGCGCTTCACATGCGCCCAACATAACTGATGACGGTCTGCGGCTATCCATTTATAGCTTGGGCACTGGTCGCTCACCACAATGCCTGAATAGTCTTCATCAATGACCTTTTTCGCTGAGGAGTTCGATCGAGAATACAATATTTGTTCATAGACAAGGTCATCACTGGCCACTAACCAACACCATGAACATCGATATCAGACTGAGCACAACAAGGGCACGCTTCAGGAAAACAATCGATAACA
>NZ_JBQKUM010000022.1:0-64113 GCF_054968605.1 Pseudoalteromonas sp. G5_S1_14_S5
TGTCGTATGTCGTATGTCGTATGTCGTATGTCGTATCTCTTTTTTTATAGCGCTTTTTGAGTAAAAAACTGTTTGTCTTCCCAGCGAAGTGCCGTTAGCTCCCCTCCCCAAACGCATCCAGTATCTAGTCCAATAACATCTTTACCTTGATAGCCTTCAAGTGCAGCCCAGTGGCCAAAAACAACCGTTTTATCGAGCTTAATACGTTGTGGAAGGTCAAACCATGGCACTAATGGTTCATTAGTAATTTCACTTGGTGGTAGTTTGCATGCCATATCAAGCCGAGCATCGGTAAAGCAGAAACGCATTCTAGTCAGGCTGTTGATCGCATAGCGATACCGTTCAATACTGCGTAAATTCACGTCCCATAGATCAGGTGTATTGCTATACATATTTTCGATGAGCCACTGCCACTTGTTTGATTGTAATAGGGCGACGACTTCATGATTCTCTATGCGAGCTTGTTCAAGGCCCCATTGTGGTGAAATACCAGCATGAGACACTATGAACTCAGGATGTTCTTGAATTAACGGTTGATGCCTCAACCATTCGAGTAGTGGCTCACGGTCTTCAGCATCAAGTATAGCTTGCGTCCTATCTTTAGGCTTTGCTGGAAACAATCCTAGAGATACCGCGAGCAGGTGTAGGTCGTGATTGCCCAATACCACCTTTGCCGAGTCACCTAAACCACGAATAAAGCGAAGTGTTTCTAGAGACTTAGGGCCTCGGGCTACTAAGTCTCCAGCGACCCACAAGGTATCGTGTTGTTGGTTAAAATTGATGGTTTCGAGCAATAACTGAAGTTCGTCGAAGCACCCTTGGATGTCTCCGACAATATAATTAGACACTGTATTTTCCTATGGCTGCAAAGGTAGTTAGTTAAGGATGTTAGGGATAGCGAGTCTGAATGGGTCGACTTCGGCAATAAAATCGATGCCCTTATGATCGGTCATGACATAGTGACCCTGCATGACGCCCACAGGTGTTTCGATAACCGTACCACTGGTGTAAGTGTATTCGTCGTTGGATTCGATAATCGGCTGCTGACCAACCACACCATCGCCTTCAATCGTCAGTTGCTTGCCGTTAGAGTCGGTAATTAACCAGCGACGTGACATGAGTTGAACCGTACTTTTACTTAGGTTTTTAATGGTAATTATATAGGCGAAGACATAACGATTCTTCGTAGGCTCAGACTGCTCCTCTATGTACTTAGAGTGCACCTGGCATTTGATACAAGGCGTAGATATATCCATATTCGCACCTTTTGTTGTTGATATACTTAATGTAATTAAAGTATTACATAAAAAAGGCTCCTAACCGAAGTGTAGGAGCCTTTTTTATTTTATTTGTCAGCGTTGTGGTTGTCGTGCAACCAGTTCGCCATATCGACAAACTGTTCGAGTGTTAGGTTCTCAGGACGCATGCTTGGGTTGATGCCAAGCTCTTCTAGTACGTCCTTATCAATCAGACTCTTGTAGCAGTTACGAACTGTCTTACGACGTTGGTTAAAGCCCTCACGGCATACGCGATCTAGCCATTTTAGGTCTTTAGCCGGGTAAGGCAGCACTTCGTATGGCTGAAGACGCACAACTGCAGAGTCTACCTTCGGTGGTGGAACGAAAGCCGTTGGTGGCACTTCTAGTACAGGTGTGACTTTACAGTAGTATTGAGCCATTACCGTCAGACGACCGTATGCTTTGCTACCAGGACCTGCAGCTAGGCGGTTCACCACTTCTTTTTGTAGCATAAAGTGCATGTCTTTGATGTCTTTATGGAATTCAAAAAGGTGGAACATCAGCGGCGTCGAGATGTTGTATGGCAAGTTACCAAAGATACGAAGCTTGTTGTTTGGTTTAACAAGTTGCTCGAAGTCGAACTTCATCGCATCACCTTCGTGGATCGTCAGCTTATCAGCGAGATCCGGGTGGTTACGAAGACGTTCTGCAAGGTCTCTATCCAATTCGATAACAGTAAATTTATCGACAAGCTTACCTACCGGCTCAGTAATTGCGCCAAGGCCTGGACCGATTTCTACTAGGTTTTGACCTGGTAGTGGGTTAATGCTCGATACGATGCCATCAATAATGTATGGATCGTTAAGGAAGTTTTGACCAAAACGTTTACGCGCTTTGTGTCCTAAGTGGACATCATTTCTCATTGCTTTTTCTCTACTAATTCAATGGCGTGCGTGAGCGCTGTTCTAAAGCTCCCTGTATCGGCCTGGCCTTTCCCGGCCAAGTCTAAGGCGGTACCGTGGTCGACTGATGTACGAATAAACGGCAAGCCAAGCGTGATGTTCACTGAGCGACCAAACCCTTTGTATTTCAATACCGGGAGTACTTGGTCGTGATACATACCTAAAACAGCATCTGCATCTTGCAAATATTTTTCATTAAAGATGGTATCTGCTGGCAAAGGGCCAACCAAATTAATCCCATCTTTTTGACGAATTTTTTCTAGCGTTGGGGTGATAGTTTCGATCTCTTCACGCCCTAAACAACCATCTTCACCGGCATGTGGATTCAAACCACATACGTAGATAGTTGGTTTCTCAAGCGCAAATTTTTCGACCAAATCTTTATTCAGAATCGCAATGATTTGCTCTAATCTGTCTTCAGTCACTGCTTGAGATACATCAGCTAGTGGGATATGTGTTGTTACTAATGCAACACGCAGCCCTTCTGTTGCCAACATCATTACCACAAGTGGCGTGTTGGACTTCTCTGCAAAGAACTCGGTATGGCCGCTAAAAGCAACGCCAGCTCGGTTAATTACACCCTTGTGAACAGGGCCGGTGACAATAGCATCAAATTCATCATTCATACAGCCAATTGCTGCGGTTTCTAAAGTATTTAATACGTAATGACCATTAGCTTCGTTAAGTTGGCCTACAACAGCGCTTTCAGCAAGTGGAATGTGTTTCACAACCAGTGTGCCAGAGCGTTGTGGCTGCTTTGGTGCAGCTGCGTCGTAATCTAACAACTCTACTTCAATACCCAGCAGTTCAGCACGTTCCGCCAGTAGGTTTATATCTGCACAAACCACAAGTTGGTGAGGCCAGCTTTCTTGGGATAGAGCCAGCGTCAAATCTGGGCCTATCCCGGCTGGTTCACCTGCAGTAATGACAATACGTTTAGTTGTCATCTTGGTCATCCTCAACCATTTCAACAAAGGCACTCGCTCTTATTTCTTGGAGCCAAGCTCCTGCTTCTTCGTTGAACTTACGATTAAATAAAATTTGGTAAGCTTTGTTTTTCAAAGCGGAATCTGTACGGTCGACTTCGCGACGGTCCAGTACTTCGACAATGTGCCAGCCATGAACGGTTTTAAATGGCGCACTGATTTTACCTTCCGGCAGTGTTTCTACTTGGTGTTTGAACTCAGGAACATATAAGTCAGGTGTTTGATAGCCTAGTTCGCCACCTTGAACGGCTGAGCCAGGGTCTTGGCTGTATTCCTGAGCCAGGTCATCAAAGCTTGCTTCACCGGCGTTTACACGATGTGCGATCTCTTCAAGCTGCTCTTTAGCACCGTCATCGCTTAAGATTACGGTTGGTTTTATCAAGATATGACGAGCATTCACTTCAGTAACTGCTACGGTTTCCAAGCCTTTTACATCTTCAATTTTTAGAATGTGGAAGCCGACACCGCTGCGGAAAGGACCAATGATGCTGCCTTTATTTTGCATTTTGATTTGATCTGCAAAGATGGTTGGCATCTCTTCTTTACGCATCCAACCCCAATCACCACCTTGTAGGGCTTTAGGGCCTTTAGAGTAAGTATAAGCCATGGTGTTAAAGTCTTTATCTGAGTTAAGCTCTTCTACAAGTTCTTTTGCTTGAGCTTCTAGCTCTTCTTTGGTTTGGTCATCGTTGAAACGAAGTTGAATGTGCCCAATCTTGTATTGAACTGTCGCATTCGTCTCTTGAGCAAGAATATCCGCTAGGTTATCTACTTCTGCTGGAAGAATATTGATTCGACGACGAACAAGAGCGTTACGCGCTTCACTTGCCGCGATCTCTTTTCTGACTTGCTCACGGAATGCGTTGTAGCTCAGGCCTTCTTCTGCAACTGAATCAGTGAGTTGCTCTACGGTTTGGTTGTTGTCTTTGGCGATGCCCTCAATCGCTTGATCAAGTCGAGCATCATCAATACGAACACCGATACGCTCTGCTTCTTGTGTTTGGATGGTATCGATAATCAGCTTTTCAAGTACTTGCTCATCAAGCACGTCTTGAGAGGGTAATGTCTGACCGCTCTTCTTCGCGTTTGCTCGTAAAGTTTTCATCGACGTATCGATGTCGCTCTGCAAGATCACGCCTTCGTTTACGATCACTCTTACGCTATCGAGCTCAACTGGCGTAGCAAAGCTTGTTGATGCAGTGCAAGCTGCTGCGATAGCGATTAGTGTATGTTTCCACAATGTCATGTGTAATCCTTTAAATTTACTGATGTTTTATCAATAAAGAAAATTAGTTATTTAAAAAGAATGGGCGTCCGTAGCTCAAAGAGTTATTAGCACTGCTTTCTCCAATAGCCCCAGAGTCTGAGCCAAGATTGGTACCGAAGCCAACAATGCCAAAGTTCACGGCGAAGTTATTGTCATAGACAGGTGTCGCATTTGATGTGTTTATGTAATCGCCTTTCCAACTACTTAGTTGATTGCTATAGGTAAAGCCGATGTACCAACAATCCGATTTGTAATTGAGTTGAGCTAACCACTCTAGCTCTTCTTTTGTGGTTAAATCATAAAAGTACTGGGCACTTGCATTCCATTTAGGCGAAATCTGGTAAGCACCGAGTAAGCCTGCTTGAGAAATACCATCTTTAGTCATGGAACCAACATTAAAGTCAACAGTATCTTCAATGTACTCTTTAGTTACGTAGCGGTAGTTAGTTTGAATGTAGCCGTCGGCAAAACGGTATTCAATGGTGCTATTGGCGAGTTGCATTGCCGATGTATCGACATCGTACTGCACACCACCATGGTAGAATAGGTAGTCATCATAGTTAAAGTCTGCCTCTACCGCCCAAGATGAGTAGTTTGAGTCTTTATTAGGCTCGTTGGTGTGTAATTTTTGCTTGGTCTCTTTATCGATATAAAAAATCTGGCCGAAAGAAATATTGAGACGTTCCCTATATTCATCATCAAAGAAACGAGATGAGGCGCCATAGCTTACTTGATTTGCTGCAGCAATACGGTCTACACCACTGTATTTTCGACTTCTAAATAAGCCGTAATAATCGGTTTGTAATAATGTTGTGTCGTATAGGCCAATATTGCTTTGGTCTTTATCTGGGACATACAAATACTGAACCTGTGGCTCGAGTGTTTGAGTGTAGTTACCAACAATAGTGGTACCACGTTCAAGAACGATACCTGCATGACTTCGAAACTCAGGGATAACTCGACTTACCGATTCGTCTAAGTCTTCGTAGGCAGAACCTGCACCTGTGTCCACACCATCGAGGTCTTGCTGGTAGTAGGTACCTAGCAGGCGAGCTTCTGTTGTCCAAGTCCCCCAAGTATTTCCTATCGGTATGGTAAACCCTGGTTCAACATGGACACGGGACGCAGATGGTTTGCCTTTCGCGTCAGTGTCAAATAGTGAAACATGACTGATCATGTCAAAGTCCAAGTACTCCATAACCTTTGGGGCATAGTAATCATATTCAACTTGTGGCATTAGGCGGTAAGGTTGGTTATTTGGAGTTAAAACTTGAAAATCTCGCACGAGTACAGATGCGTTCCAGTTTTGAGAACGGTAGGTTGCTTTACCTTCTTGTAGTAATTGACCGTCTTCACGCTTACCAATGCTACTTGAGGTAATATCTCTGAAGTAATCGTTGTCACTGACTTTAGAGTAGTCTGTCTCAAATAACCATGCTTCTTTGAAGATACCTGTGTGCTGCCATTGTGTTCCCCAGCGGTCGCCTTTATCTTTAAATTTCTTATCGTCGGGCAGGTACTCTGAATTTATGTTGCCTGAACCTAAATCGCTTAAGTAACGGAACTTACTGTTAAGTTGTGTGCCGCGCTTTTCCATGTACTTCAAAGTTGTTTCTAAATCGTAGTTTGGTGCCAAGTTCCAATACACGGGGATCTCAGTTTCAAAACCATCTTTTGAACCGTATGACACGGTTGGGTACAGGAAACCTGTCTTACGTGTATCACCAATAGGGACGGTTAGGAAAGGTAGGTAAAATACAGGGACACTTTGAATTTCAAAGCGAGGATTGTAAAAAGTGGCTTGTTCTTCATTTTGGTCAACATCGATACTCGATGCCCTCAGACGCCAAGCGTTATCACCAATAGGACAAGAGGTGATCGAGCCGTCTTCGATTTCATAAACCGCTTTGCCTGTTCTTGCGATATAAACGGCATCGCCACGGCCTGGTTCACATAGAAATTCGTAGTCGGTATTTTCTAGCGTCATTTCATCTGTAGTCAGATTATTAGTTGCTCTGTCCGATACTGATTTAATTTGACCGTCACTAAAGTTAACGTTGCCTTCAGCTACAACGATGTTTTCTTGTTGATGAAGGGTCACATTATCGGCAAGGATGGTCTTGTTTCCTTGCGTTACTCTTACGTCACCTGAGTATATTGCCTTGTCACCATTGATAGCCTCTAAGCGATCAGACTCAACATGAGCGGGTTGTTGAGCCTCGTTTTCTGCAGCGGGCTCGATCAAGCATTGATCTATAGAGGGCATTTCCTGCACACTACTATCGGTTATTGTTTCAGCTTGAGTTGTCGACACGTATAACGCTGTACTTATAGACGCGGCTAACAAGGTGCGGGAAAAAGATTGCATGAAGTTGAACTATCCTGTGTCACTAGATGAAGGGTTGATCTAGTATCAATCCAATAAAAAGCATTTTCCTTATGATAAAGGAAATATTAGCATTCAGCATCATCAGACAGCATTACTCAGATAAAATTCATAGATAGAGAACACATAATGCAAATATTTGGCAAAATTTTGGGCGCTTTCTTTGGCTTTCTATTTGGAGGCCCACTTGGTTTAGTTTTTGGCCTGTTTTTAGGGCACCAATTCGATAAAGCTCGCCGATTGAACCAGTCTGGGTTCAATACCTCTGGTTTTGGGCGTGGGCCAAACCAAGCAGAAAGACAAAATGAGTTTTTCAAATCTGCATTTGCAGTTATGGGACATGTTGCTAAAGCGAAAGGCCAAGTAACTCGCGAAGAGATTCAACTAGCTTCCACTATGATGGAACGTATGAATCTTCATGGCGAGCAACGCCGGGCGGCACAAGATGCATTCCGTGAAGGAAAAGAGAGCGACTTCCCGCTAAATGATGTCCTAGAACGCGTAAAACTCTCATCGGGTGGACGTTTTGACCTCCTTCAGTTCTTTCTTGAATTGCAAGTATCAGCAGCGTTCGCTGATGGAAGCTTGCATCCAAGTGAACGTCAGGTCCTTCATAAGATTGCTCAAGGTCTTGGTTTTTCTGCAGAACAACTTGAACGCCGTTTACAGATGCAAGAGGCGGCATTCCGTTTCCAGCAACAGGGTGGAAGCTTCGGTGGTGGTCATCACAAAGGCCAGTCGTCAGGTTGGCAACAAGCATCCCAACAAAACCAACTTGGCGATGCATTTAAGGTTCTAGGTGTAAGTGAAAGTGCGGATGGCAAGGAAGTGAAAAAGGCCTACCGTAAGCTGATGAATGAGCACCACCCAGATAAACTGATGGCGAAAGGTCTACCGCCAGAAATGATGGACGTTGCGAAAGAGAAATCACAAGAAATTCAAAATGCTTACGACCTTATTAAAAAGGTCAAAGGATTTAAGTAATCGGATACAAAGCCGAGTAATGATAAGAGGTTACTCGGCTTTTTATTTAAAGGAATAAATATGACTATCAGTTATCGAGACGTTCTAGACTTTTGGTTTGACGAATTAACACCAAAGGACTGGTTTAATGGCGGTGAATACATTGATGCTTTGATTAAAGAGCGATTCTCAGATTTACATCAAGCGGCGATTCAGGGAGAGCTGTTTGAATGGCGCCAAACTGCACATGGGCGCTTAGCTGAGATTATTGTACTGGACCAGTTTTCAAGAAACCTCGGTAGAAACAGCCATGCTGCATTTGCAGCTGACTCTATGGCGCTAGCATTGGCTCAGGAAGCCGTAGTTGGTGGTTTTGACCATCAACTTAACCAGCAACAGAAAAGCTTTTTATACATGCCTTACATGCACAGCGAGTCACTGTTAATTCATGAGCAGGCGGTTGAGTTGTTTTCTCAAACTGGCTTAGAAAATAATCTTGAGTTTGAGTTTAAGCACAAGGTTATCATTGAGCGTTTTGGTCGCTATCCGCATCGTAATGAGGTGTTAGGAAGAACATCAACGCCAGAAGAGATTGAGTTTTTGCAGCAGCCTGGTTCAAGTTTCTAGCTATAAAATACAGTTAAATAGATGCAAAGAGGCTAGTGGCTAATATACCACTAGCCTCTTTTTGGTTTTAGTCGTGAGCGACTGGCAGCAAGCTATTTTGCTTGGTTGAGTAACCAGTCGTAGTCATAGCTGATCTTGTTGGCACTTGGTACTGGCTTAGTTCGATATTGGTTTAGATGTTGAATCAGCTGTTCTCTGTTTCCAAAATCTACATCGAACCATTCATAAATGGAGGATAGCTGAAGCTTACTATTCTTAACTAGTACACCCTTGTCACTATTGACAAACTCAGAGGCCGCTTGTTCCAGTAGAGTTTCGGTGTTGTCTGCGGTAAAAGCTTGAGGCTGAAGGTTTGGACAGCCGAGGCTAGCACAGTTTACGGCGTAGTGTGTACGTGGCTCTTGCCATATAGGTCTTAAAATACGGTGCTCAATATCGTTGAGTGTCAGTGACTTATCATTTACTGATACGACATTGTCTCCCCATGGCCCAAAACTAAATAGGCCGCCGAGCTTAGTAATAGATTTAACTGGGTAGGCATCGAGAATCAGTTCAACAGTAACGACATTGTATAGGTTGATCCAGTAAGCGTACTGCTCTGCTTTTGAGTATTCGAGTGGGTTTACCTGCTCCAACTGTCTGATGTATTGATTCAGTTTTGACTTATCTGCCTTGGTTACCGCTTGATAACGCACTAACGTATTTTGCCCCTGTTTAACCAAGTAGCTATCGAGGAATTGCTGCCAGCTTTGATGAGAAACTTGTTCTGAGTTGGCCTCATTACTTTGATTCCAGTATGGCCACAATTCAGATTTCGGTGCTGACCAAGCTAAGGTTGAAAAAAGTAGGCTGATAATAACGAGTAGTGGTTTCATGGCATTCTCCTGATAGCTGACTACTAAGACCTTATGCTTTACGGTTTTCTTTCATGGCTCTGCAATTAAGTAATAGATCTGAGTTTGATAGACACTTTAAGCTAAAGCTGAACCAAATAAAAAAGGTTGGCGCTGAGCCAACCTTTTCGAACTTTGAAAACTGCTTTTTCTATTGCAGGCTTCTTTATTTTAGGAAGCTTGGAATTTTCTCTTCATACGCAGAAATCTTATCTGCGTGCTGCAGCGTTAGGCCGATGTTGTCTAAGCCATTCAGTAGGCAGTGACGACGGAACTCATCAATTTCAAACGAGTACTCTTTACCATTTGCACTCACTTTCATTTCTTCTAGATCAACAGTGACCTCTGCGCCTTCATTCGCTTCTACGAATTGGAAAATCTCATCCACTTCTTGTTCAGTCAATCGAACCGGAACCATTTGGTTGTTGATTGAGTTACCGTAGAAGATGTCTGCAAAGCTTGGAGCAATCATCACTTGGATACCGTAATCAGCAAGTGCCCAAGGTGCGTGTTCACGAGATGAGCCACAACCAAAGTTCTCACGAGCAAGCAGGATTGAAGCGCCTTGGTAGCGAGGAGCATTCATCACAAATTCTGGGTTTGGTTGTTCACCCACATCGTCTAGGAAGCGCCAGTCATGGAATAAGTGTTTACCAAAACCAATGCGGTTTACTTTCTGTAGGAACTGCTTTGGAATGATCGCATCAGTATCGATGTTGGCCGTATCTAGAGGAACGACTAATCCGGTGTGTTGTTGAAAACCTGACATGTTAAATCCTCTAATTAAAGTTCACGAATATCGACAAAGTGACCAGCGATCGCTGCGGCTGCAGCCATCGCAGGGCTAACTAAATGCGTACGACCATCACGGCCTTGGCGACCTTCAAAGTTACGGTTTGATGTAGAAGCACAGCGCTCTTGTGGACCAAGACGGTCGTTGTTCATTGCAAGACACATAGAACAACCCGGTAGGCGCCATTCAAAACCGGCTTCTTTGAAGATAACATCCAAGCCTTCTGCTTCAGCTTGAGCTTTCACTTGCTCAGAGCCCGGAACGATAAGCGCTTGTACATGTTTAGCCACTTGGCGACCTTTCGCTACCGCTGCTGCTGCACGCATGTCTTCGATACGAGAGTTAGTACAAGAGCCAACAAACACTTTATTTACGTTGTAATCTGATAGAGATTTGCCCGCTTCTAGGCCCATGTATGCCAATGCTTTTTCAGCTGATGCTTTTTCAACAGGATCTGCGAAGCTTTCTGGTGCTGGGATAGGTGCATCAACAGAAATTACCTGACCAGGGTTAGTGCCCCACGTCACTTGTGGTTTGATGTCTGCGGCTTCTAGAGTGACTACAGCATCAAATTCAGCATCAGCATCGGTTTTTAGTGTGTTCCAGTATTCAACGGCTGCGTCAAACTCTTCACCTTCTGGAGAGAACTTACGACCTTTGATGTACTCGTAGGTGGTTTCATCCGGTGCAATCAGGCCAGCTTTAGCGCCCAGCTCGATAGCCATGTTACATACCGTCATACGGCCTTCCATTGTAAGGTCGGTAATCGCCTCACCACAGAATTCAACCACGTAGCCAGTACCGCCAGCCGCCGTTGTTTTACCGATGATCGCTAGCACGATGTCTTTGGCTGTAATGCCCGGAGCAACCTTGCCTTTTACTTCGATCTTCATGGTTTTAGCGCGAGCTTGCTTTAGCGTTTGAGTCGCTAGCACGTGCTCTACCTCTGAAGTACCGATACCAAAGGCGAGTGAACCAAATGCGCCGTGTGTCGCTGTGTGCGAGTCACCACAAACGATGGTCATACCCGGCAGAGTGATACCTAGTTCAGGGCCCATTACGTGCACAATACCTTGGTATTTGTGGTTTAGGTCGTAAAGCGTTACACCAAACTCTTCACAGTTTTTTGATAGCGTTTCCATCTGGATACGCGCCATCTCGCCAGAAGCATTAATGTCTTTGGTTTGAGTTGATACGTTGTGATCCATGGTCGCGAAAGTCTTGCCTACTTGGCGAACTTTACGGCCTTTTTCACGCAGACCATCAAAGGCTTGAGGTGACGTTACTTCGTGAACCAGGTGACGGTCGATATAAAGAATCGGGTTTTCGCCTTCCGCTGCTACTGCAACGTGCGCGTCGTAAACTTTTTCGTATAAGGTTTTGGCTTGCTGGTTTGTCGACATAGCTTTTCTTCCTTGGGAGCATTAGTCCCAGTGTTTGTTTCTAGCCAAGTTAGGTACTTTGGATGACTTGGCTTGATATTATTCTTATGTACTTGCTTAAGAGCGTTTGCTTACGAAGCTAAGATATACTCTGCAATCTTGTCACCCATTTCAGAGGTGGTTAGCGCTTGTTTATCGCCTGCTAGATCTGCCGTTAGCTCGCCTGCTGAAAGCGCTTTAGATACCGCTGTTTCGATGTCTTGTGCTGCCGCTTCTTCGCCTAGGCTGTAACGAAGCATCAGCGCTGCAGAAAGAATTTGTGCGACTGGGTTTGCGATGTTCTTGCCTGCGATATCTGGAGCACTGCCGCCCGCTGGTTCGTATAGACCAAAGTTACTTTCGTTCAAGCTTGCAGAAGGAAGCATCCCCATAGAGCCTGTGATCATTGCGCACTCATCAGAGATGATGTCGCCGAAGATATTTGAACATAGCATTACGTCAAACTGAGAAGGATCTTTGATTAGCTGCATGGTCGCGTTGTCGATGTACATGTGGTTTAGCGTTACATCTGGGTAATCTTTTGCGATTTCTTCAACTACTTCACGCCATAAGATGGAGCTCTGTAGAACGTTCGCTTTATCGATTGAGTAAACGTTTTTGTTACGTAGACGTGCAGATTCGAAAGCAATCTTTGCAATGCGCTCGATTTCGTAGCGGTGGTAAATCTCTGTATCAAAAGCCTTTTCAGTTGCGCCTTCGCCTTCACGACCTTTAGGTTGACCGAAGTAGATACCGCCAGTTAGCTCGCGTACTACCACGATGTCAAAACCGCACTCAGAGATATCAGCACGAAGTGGAGAGAAAGACTCTAAACCCTTGTGAATTTGCGCAGGGCGTAGGTTACAGAACAGTTGGAAGTGTTTACGTAGAGGAAGTAGGGCACCACGTTCAGGTTGGTCATTGGGTGGAAGGTGTTCCCACTTAGGACCACCAACTGAGCCGAAAAGTACTGCGTCAGACTCTTCACAACCTTTCACTGTAGATTCTGGTAGTGGACAACCGTGGTTATCAATTGCAATACCGCCAACATCATACTCTTCGCGAGAAAAGCTAATTGCATGCTTCTTTTCGATCGCGTCTAGCACCTTATGTGCTTGCTGCATTACTTCTGGGCCAATGCCATCACCAGGTAGTACGGCAATTTTGTATGATTTATCAGTCATGTTAATCCTTTAATTCTTGTTACTGAGCTATTTGGCTCGTTTTAAATTTTGTCCCTAAAGCCAATAACATCGGCTCTAGGGCTCTGTTATTGGGTTTTAAACTGTCGCGATTTTTTGTTGCTTCATTTCAGCAATGGTGTCTGCACGTTGAATGCTGTTGATAACGTGCAATAGTGCCTGACCAGAAGCTTCAACAATATCGGTTGAAACACCTGTACCGTGGTACTTACGGCCCTTGTAATTAGCAATGATGTCCGCTTGGCCTAAACCATCTTCACCTTCACCTTTCGCGGTTAGGTCGAACTTGTCTAGTACGATTTCGTAGCCAGTTAAGCGGTAGATACATTGGTATAGAGCGTCAACTGGACCATTACCAACAGCCGCTTCGCACTTCTCTTCATCACCACATTGCAGTTTGATGCTGGTTGTAGACATTACACTACCAGATTGTACGCTTAGGTAGTTAAGTTTATAGAAGTCATCTTCGTCACGTAGGTTTGCGAAGTGCATTAATGCTTCTAAGTCGTAATCGAAGACTTGACCTTTACGGTCAGCAAGCTTCAAGAAGTCTTCGTACAATGAATCTAGGCTGTACTCGTTGTCTTTGTAACCCATTGCATCCATATGGCTCTTAACAGCAGCACGACCACTACGGCTTGTTAGGTTCAAAGCCTTGTTTTTCAAGCCAATAGACTCAGGAGTCATGATCTCGTAAGTGTTTTTGTTCTTTAGCATGCCATCTTGGTGGATACCTGAAGAGTGGCTGAATGCGTTAGCACCAACGATCGCTTTGTTGTCTTGAATTGGCATGTGGCAAAGCTGGCTCACCAACTTACTGGTGCGGTGGATCTCTTGGTGATCAAGGCCAGTATGAACGCCTAATAACTCTTGGCGAGTTTTGATGATCATTGCGATCTCTTCTAAAGAACAGTTACCCGCACGCTCACCAATGCCGTTAATGGTACCTTCAACTTGTCGAGCACCAGCTTGTACCGCTGCGATTGAGTTAGCAACCGACATGCCTAAGTCATCGTGACAGTGAACAGAGATGATCGCTTGATCGATGTTTGGTACGCGCTCAAATAGCGTTTTGATAATACCGCCAAACTCGTTAGGTACTGTGTAACCCACTGTATCTGGAATGTTGATGGTTTTTGCGCCAGCGTTGATGGCTGCTTCAACCATGCGACATAGATTATCGATAGGCGTACGACCTGCATCTTCGCAAGAGAACTCAACATCGTCTGTGTAGTTACGTGCGTGTTTAACTGCTTTTACTGCCATCTCAACCACGTCATCGTAGCTGCGACGAAGCTTGTCTTGTACGTGTACTGTCGACGTAGAAATAAAGGTATGAATACGGAACTGCTCAGCCACTTTTAACGCTTCAGCAGCTGCATCGATATCTTTCGCTACCGCACGAGAAAGCGCACAGATTCGGCTATCTTTAATGTTCTTGGCGATAGTTTGTACTGACTCAAAATCACCTGGTGATGACACTGGGAAGCCAGCTTCGATTACGTCCACACCCAGTCTTTCAAGTGCATAAGCAATTTGTAACTTCTCTTTTACTGTCAGGCTTGCAGCTAGAGCTTGCTCGCCGTCACGTAAAGTCGTATCAAAAATTATCACTTGATCGTTCATGTGTGCTTCCTTATATCGATATTGTATCGATTGCTATCCAAGTTATTATTAAGAATGATGTTCTTTTAAAAGTGCCAGTTACAAAAAAACCCGCTCAGCGCGGGTTTTAATATTTGTGTAGTTCTTGACCCACAACTTACCCGCGCGATTGGTTCACGATAAGGAGAAGTTTCAGCAGTCGAGAAGAAGAAAAAATCATTACACAAATATCCGTAAATAAACTGTTAACAACATATGTACCGTAATTTATTCTGAGCGTCAAACAAGAAAATCCAATATCAGCATACATTCGCGGCGTTTTGGTTTGGTTTGTGCTGGTAGGGTTGATTTTATTGGTTTTATCATCTGCTTGGGGTTTTTAGGTTGGGCGGTTAGTTTATCGTTTGGCTTATGTGTAGGTTAAAACTTTGTAGTAAATCTTTTTAATGGAACGATTCACCCAAAAATCACAAGCGCATTTAAATTAATTAATCATTTGATTAAATAGTGAGTAATTAATCTTCTGCCAGCGTATCGATTTATCCCTATAATTAATCGTGTGATTAATTAGGTTAGTAGGTTTAGTGATGGCAGGGCGTAAAGCGGGACGACCGCAGCAGAATCTCGATGTCAGGCAGTTGCTTATTGAGCATGCTCGAGATCTGTTCGTCGTTCAACCATATGACAAGGTATCCACTCGTTTAATTGCTGAACGAGCTGGAGTGAATATCGCGATGATTCGTTATTACTTTGGTAACAAAGCGGGGTTGTTTGAAGCAATGCTGCGTGAAACCTTACGACCAATGCAAATCCAGATGCATAAGCTGGTAGAAGAGAGCAGCCACGAGAACTTTCTCGATTTAATGCGCACTTACTACAAAGAGATGGTCAAGTTTCCTAAGTTTCCTCGCTTAATTGCCCAAGTGATGAATATGCCGCCTTCAGAGGTACAGAGAGAGCTGCTAGAGAAGGTCTTTCTCGATGTCACTAAACCCGCCCAAGATGTCATTTTTGAAAAGCTGATGGCACAGGGCGTTTTGCGGAAGGACATGGATCCTAAGCTCTGCCGCGTGTCGTATATAAGTCTGATGGTGTTTCCGTTTATAGCACCGCCGCCTTTGCTAGCTATTCATGGCATCGAGCTTAATGAAGCTTTTTTGAACCGATTAATCGAACACAACATTCAACTGATGACGGAAGGCTTTATTAATGCACCAAGCCCTTCATCTTTGCAGGAACCAAAATAATGAGAATAAATAAAAAGCTCCTTTTCTTCCCAGCCTTGGCCGTTGGTGTGATTGGTTTAGTAGTGGCGATCAACTTGAAACCAGATTTACCAACTAAGCCTTCCGGCGACAGGGCGCGCTTGGTTGAAACCGTCAGTTTAGAGAAGCAGATGATCGCGCCGTTGGCGGTTGGTTTTGGCAAAGTGGTACCTAAGGTTGAGTGGAAAGCGATTGCCGAGGTAACAGGACAGATCGTTTATCGACACCCCGATCTTGAGAAAGGGCAAGTGATCCCTGCAGGAACTGAGGTGCTTAAGATCGATCCTTTGGATTACGAGTTGAAGCTGGTACAAGCAGAAGCGGATCTTAAATCGAGCCAGACTTCACTAGAGAAATTGAATCAAGAAGAGCAGAACCTGAAACAGACATTAAAGATCGAAAAAAATCGCTTAGTGATCAGCAATAAAGAGCTCCAGCGTAAACAAGATCTGCGTAAGAAAGGGCTGACCTCCCAGTCTGATGTCGATCTACAACAACAGAGCGCACTCTCCCAACAGAAGTTGGTGTTAGATATACAGAATCAAATCGCTTTGATGCCAGATGAAAAACGTGTCGCGCAAGCGGTAATTAAGGTGAATGTCTCTAAAGTAAAAGAAGCGCAACGCTCTTTAGATAAAACAACCATCACCTTGCCTAGACCAATGCGAATCGCTCAAGTCGATATTGAACAGAATCAAGTAGTTAATCTGCAGCAAGAGATGTTCATTGCTCATGGGATCGACGTTATGGAGGTTGAGGCACAACTTTCTATTCACGATATGCAAACTTTAGCCTCAAGCTTTACTCAGTTTCCTCGCGATGTATCAGGCATCCCAAACCCATATCAAACGCCAACTAAGGTAAGCATTCAGTTGAACAGTGGCAGCTTAAATCTGACTTGGCCAGCCAAGGTTGCACGAATCAGTGAGACTGTGGATGAAAACCAAGCGACAGCGGGCATCATCCTTGAAATCAATCAAGACTATTCTGCGCTTGAGCCTAACAGTGCCACCCCTTTGGTAAATGGTATGTTCGTCAAAGCGGAGATTGAAGGCTTAGCCAATCCGAGTTGGGTTGTGCCTGAACGTGCCTTACATGGCGATAAGATTTACTTAATGGATGAGAACCAGCGTTTGAAGGTTGTGAATGTCGAAGTACTTTACCGCCGAGATAACCAAGTAGTTATTCGTGGTGAATTACAGACCGGAGACAAACTGGTTCTTAACGACGTTCTGCCTGCCATTGAAGGTATGCTGCTGAAAGAGTCTGATTTAAATGGTGATGAGCTTTCCTCTAACAGTCAGGAGAGCGCTTCATGATCAAGTTCTTCTCAAGGCACCCAACCGCAGCCAACTTGTTGATGCTTGGTTTGTTGATATTGGGTTTGAGCTCGTTGTCCACCATTAAACGTGAAACCTTTCCTGCCTACGATCCGCCTTACATTATGGCAGCGATTGTTTATCCGGGGGCTTCCCCACAGGAGGTCGAAGAGAGCCTGTGTGTGCGAATGGAAGATGCGGTCGATGGCTTAGCGAACATTGAAGAAACCCAATGTGAGGCGATAGAAGGCAGCGCACGTCTAATTCTCAAATTGAATGAGAAAGCGGATATCGGTCGAATGCTGGTGGATGTGCAAACTCAGATCAATTCGATCAACGATTTTCCTGCAGAGATTGAATCACCTGTCGTACAAGAGCTAGATTGGAATGAGCCAGTCGTTGATATCGCGATTACTGCGGACACCTCGTGGCCGGAGTTAAAGGCATACGCTGAAGATCTAAAACGCACTATGAAGCTCGATTACGATGTGTCACTGGTTGATGTTAGCGGATTCTCAGATCACCAATATCGCGTTGAGCTAGATACTCAAGCGATTCGCCAACTCGGTTTGAGTGTCGGTGATATTGCTGATCAAATTGGCCGTCAGAATGTGAAACTGCCGAGTGGTAACGTTGAAACGCCAGACAAAAACTTCCTGATTCGCTTCGATGAAAGGCGTATCACGCCCGTGGAGTTGGAAAGTATTGTGGTGGGTTCAGGGCCAAATGGCTCTGTGATCCGTTTACGAGATATTGCAAAGATCACAGACCGCTTTGAACTTGATGAACAGAAGGTGTTGTTTGATGGTAAACCTTCTGCTCTGCTTAAGATCAGTAAGAACAAAGAAGATGATGCACTGAGAATTAAAGAGCGTGTCACTCAGTTTGTTGAGGACCAGCGTGCAATTTCGCCTGATGGCGTGACTCTGCAAATGACCAACGATCTCTCCTCTGTTTTGTGGGATCGTCTGACCATGATGGTGCGTAATGGCTGGCAAGGTATTGTGCTGGTATTCGCAACCATGTGGCTTTTCTTCAGCTTACGTTATTCTTTTTGGGTTGCAGCAGGCCTGCCGGTTGCATTTCTTGGTGGCTTGTTCTTAATGGCTAACTTGGGACTGTCGATCAACATTATGTCATTGGTCGGTTTGTTGATGGCGATCGGTATTATGATGGATGACGCCATCGTGATCGCCGAATCGATCGCCTCCCACCTCGACCGGGGACAGAACGTCGATGATGCGGTGTATAACGGTGTTAAGAAGGTACTTCCCGGTGTGTTGTCTTCCTTCCTAACCACAGTGTGTATCTTTGGTAGTTTGTTATTTCTCGATGGGGAAATGGGCGCGGTACTCAAGGCCGTTCCTCAGGTTCTGATTTTGGTGCTGTCGTTGAGCTTGATCGAAGCTTTCTTAATTCTGCCAAATCACTTGTCGCATTCGCTACACAAAGAGAAAAACGATAAGCCAGCGCTGCACTTCAAAACTGTACTACTAGAGAAGTTTGAGAACTTCCGTAATACCACCTTGATGAATATGGTCGAGAAAGTGGTGACCTTCCGCTATGCCTTCATGGGCGGAGTGTTGACCTTACTACTTCTGTCTATCGCTTTGATTGCTGGTGGTATTGTCAAATTTCAGCCATTCCCAGAGCTTGATGGTGATATTGCTGAGGCTCGTATCATTCTTCCTCCGGGGGCATCACTGTCTCAAACTGAGAGAGTGGTCGATAAGATTGTGGCTTCTGCTGAGCGTTTGAATGAGCTGTGGAGCGAAGAAGTTGAAGAGGGCAACACGCTAGTCGAACATATAACCAGCCAGTTTAACGCCAATGCCGATGCCAATGAGTCTGGCCCGCACTTGGCTACCGTGCGATTAGACCTTCGTGGAGCTGAGAGCCGTAATACGGTGATCGGTGATTTCATCGATGCATGGCGAGAGGACATTGGTGAACTTGCGGATCCAATCTCACTGGTCTTCAAGCAACCGACCATGGGGCCGGGAGGACGCGCGATTGAAATCCGTGCCAAACATGATGACCTTAATGCATTGAAAGCTGCTTCTCTGGATATTCAAGCTTATCTGAATGAGTTTGATGGTGTTTATGGTGTGCTTGATGACATGCGCATGGGTAAAGAAGAGATCTTGGTTAAGCTGCGCCCAGGCGCTGAAACCTACAATGTGAACGGGCAGATGATTGCCTCTCAACTGCGAGCGGCCTTCTTTGGTCAGACTGCGGATGAGATTCAAATCGGTGTTGAGAATATCTCGATAGAGGTGCGTCTTGATAAAGAGCAAGCGGGCGACATTCAACAGCTTGCTAACTTCCCAATCATTACCGCGGACGGCAGCCAAATTCCGTTAGCTACGCTGGCGACGCTTGATTTCCAGCGAAATTATGTACGTATTCAACGCATTGATGGGCTGAGAACTATTAGTATCTTTGGTGATATTGATAATAAGAAAGCGAGCTCTTCAGCGATCTTAGCTCAGTTCCAAAAAGATGAAGCGCCTAAACTTATTCAGAAGTACCCTGGCTTACGATTTGATTTCGAAGGGGAAGCGAAGGATGCAGCCAAGACGGGCGCCTCGATGGGCAAAGGATTCTTGCTCGGTCTGTTTGGTGTGTTTGCGATTCTGAGTTACCAATTTAGAAGCTATTTAGAGCCAGTGGTTGTGATGCTCGCGATTCCATTAGCCTTTATCGGAGTGGTTGTTGGTCACTGGGTGCTTGATCATTCCTTAAGTATGCCGAGTATGATGGGCTTTGTGTCGCTTGCAGGGATTGTAGTTAACGACTCCATCTTACTCGTTCAATATATTCGTTATCACGTTGATGAAGGAGATAGCGTGCATGACTCGGTGGTGAAAGCGAGTCGTGAGCGTTTCCGTGCCGTGTTCTTAACCTCGATGACGACGGCAGCTGGTTTATTGCCTCTGCTCACCGAAACCAGTTTACAGGCTCAGGTTATTCAGCCTTTGGTTATCTCGATCGTATTTGGCATCTTTGCTTCAACCCTGCTGGTGCTGTTTATGATCCCTGCGGCTTACGCAATCTTGGCTGACTTCGGTTTAGTGAAAAAGCACGAGCCCCTTTCGCTATAGAGTGTTAAGTCAGAAATTAGAAGTGAATAATAAAGCGGCCTAGGGTCGCTTTATTTTAATATGAGGTGAATAAGCCTCTGATACGGTTGAATCAGAGGCCTCTCACCGTGGAAAATTTCATTTTAGTTCATTCAAAACGTCACTTAACTGTCATTTGTTGGGCATAACTTGACCCTTAACTGAATAAGGATTGTTAAGGAGAACGTATGCGTACTATCGAACCTATTGTCCGCTGGGATGTGGCATTTTCTGCTTTCTGTTTAAAGAACCGGCTTAGTGGCCAACATGCGACGTTGAGTAAGGCGGTCTCTCATACGGGAGATGGTCACCTCTATATATTGATTGCTTTGGTTGCATTGCTTGCCGATAGCAAAACAGGCAGCGATTTTCTGTTGGTGGGCTTAACTGCCTTCGCGATTGAGCTGCCAATCTATTGGTTTGCTAAAAATACTCTGAAGCGTCGCAGGCCCGCGGAATTCTCTTCTCTACTTCACTCTCATATTGTCCCATCAGATAAGTACAGCCTGCCATCTGGGCATGCCGCTGCTGCTTTTGTTATGGCGACATTAATCGGACATTTCTATCCGAGCTTGTATCTATTTTGTTTGATTTGGGCCACAGCGATTGCTGTCTCTCGAATACTACTCGGTGTGCACTTTTTAACGGATGTACTCATTGGTGCAGCTTTAGGGATGGCATGTACCAGTCTCGCTATTAGCCTCGTTCTTTAAATATTGCTCAGTCATCACTACCAAGCGCTTAAGTTGCGAATCGAAAGGAAGTCTCATGAAAATATTATACGGCGTACAAGGCACTGGAAATGGTCACATTGCACGCGCAAGGGCAATGGCCGTCGCGTTTCGTCAGCAGAACATCGATGTTGATTTTCTCTTTTCAGGCCGAGAAGCGGGCAAGTATTTCTCGATGGAAGAGTTTGGCAAATACCGAGTGCGTAACGGCTTAACTTTTTATAGTGAGCAGGGGCAGGTTAAATATGCAAAGACATTCATCAAGAATAATGTCTGGCGTTTTCTTAATGAGGTTAAACAGCTGGACCTTACACCGTATGACTTGGTGCTCAATGATTTTGAACCTGTGACGGCTTGGGCGGCCAAAAGGCAGGGCGTTCCTTGTATCGGCATCAGCCACCAAAATGCCTTTCGCTATGATGTGCCTAAAGAGGGAGGAAATTGGATTGAGCATATTGTCATTCAACACTTTGCGCCGACAGAGCACTCGATCGGTTTGCACTGGTATCATTTTGAGCAGCCAATCTTGCCACCTATCGTTCACACCTTAGCTCACCACGAGCAGACCGAAGTGCTACAGGACTTCATATTGGTCTATTTGCCGTTTGAGAATCTTGAAGCGATTTCTGAGTTGTTAATGAAGTTTGTTTCGCACAGTTTCGTCTGCTATCACCCAAATGTGATTGAGCATAACAAAGTTGAAAATATTACCCTCAAACCACTCAGTCATGCGGGTTTCCAATTCGACCTAAACCAGTGCTCTGGTGTGGTGGCTAATGGTGGATTTGAATTGCCATCTGAAGCGCTTACTCTGGGCAAAAAATTATTGCTTAAACCACTCGATGGACAGTTTGAACAGCAGAGCAATGTGGCCACACTTGAGGCGCTTGGATTAGCTCAAACCATGAGCTTTCTTGATCCGGCGATTTTGCGTAGTTGGCTCAACGAAAAACAAGCTGAAGTCGTCTCTTATCCAGATGTCGCTAGTGCGCTTGTTGAGTGGGTTTTAGCTGGGAATTGGGCCAATCAAGATGACCTAAGAAAACAGCTTTGGGACAAGGTAGACTTTCCGAGCTACGCATCGCTCACTTGATTCATAAGTGTTAATTTTGTATTAAGTGGTTAATCAATTCATCAGTTAAATGAATTGTAACAAATGTAACTGAACGACAGAGCAGCTAAATAAGTCGAAATTAAACTCCAAATTAGCGCATTTTATGTTTTTTTATAACTATTTAAGTTGCTGATATTTAATGTTTAATTAATTGTTGAGATAAAATTAAGTTATTCTTTATCAATCTTGTTGGTAGCTGGAGATGCATTGGTTAATAGTAGGTGTAATCCGAAAAGCATCGGTCTGGTAAATATAAAAACTAGTGGTTATCTATTCCCATACCATTACAAACTTAACGCTGTCGTACCGACAAGAGGCAACTTGAATGTTAGATAAAAAAGACGCAATGAGCGCTATCACTAGCTACAGAATGGAAAGCACACTTCGTGGAGTGGACTTAAACCTTTTGACTGTATTTGATGCAGTAATGCAAGAGCAAAACATTACACGTGCAGCTCACAACTTGGGTATGTCTCAGCCGGCAGTAAGTAACGCTGTGGCTCGCTTGAAAGTGATGTTTAACGACGAACTATTTATGCGTCAAGGTCGTGGTATTCAGCCGACTCAACGTGCACGTCAGTTGTTTGGTCCTATCCGCCAAGCGCTACAATTAGTACGCAACGAATTACCAAGTTCGGTGTTTTCTCCAGAGTCTTCTTCTCGCCTGTTCAAGCTTGCGATTTGCAGCCCTTGTGACATGCGTTTTGCACCTAAGATTATGTCGACGATTAACGAGCAAGCACCTAGCGTAAAACTGCATATGGATGCTGAATTCGACCGTCAACTTTCTGAGCGTATGCGCTACCAAGAAATCGACTTCGTTATTGACTACGCTCGTTTCGATGAGCAAGGTTTCTCAAGTACTGAGATCTTTCAAGACGAATTGGTTGTGGTTGCTTCTTCTTCTCACCCACGCATTAACGGTGAAGTGACAGCTGAAGAGCTATTGAATGAGAAGCACGCGAAACTATCTCGCATTCACGGCCAACGTAGCTTCTCTGAGCAAGCTTACCGTGACCTAGACTGCACACCTTTCTACGAAGGTACGAGCCTAAGCAACGTACTTTATGTTGTTGGTCAATCGGAGTTAGTAACGATTGCACCTCGCTGGATGGTAGAGCACGCAGCAAACAAAGATAATCTGCAGATCCTAGATTTCCCATTCGATAATGCGGCAATCTCTGGCTACCTAAGCTGGCACGAATCAAGTGAGAAAGATAAGGGACACATTTGGTTACGAGATCAGCTAATGATGATCTGTGGCGAAGTAGTGGCGCTTAACTAAGCACTAAACTCTATGATTTATAAGCCCTAAGCTGGGAATCTGGCTTAGGGCTTTTTTGTGCTTGTTATCTTTGCTGATAGAAAACCTAGCGAGAGACGTACTATTACTTATAACTTTGCGCTCCATCAGTTGCCTTTTCCATAATCAAAGGTACACTTGTGCGCTCAAAAAAGCTTACAGGTGTAAGCCAAAGGTAAAGAGATGGCCAATTTAGATTTTCATATCGTAAAAAGACTTCGTGACCAAATTGCCCAAGGCGGCAACCGAACAGCTTTGAAACACAAAGTAGGTAATGTATGGCAAGGCATTAGCTGGCAGCAGTTTGGGCAACAAATCGATACGCTTTCATTAGCGCTATTGGCTCAAGGATTGAGAGTTCAAGATAAGATCGGTATCTATTCAAACAACATGCCTCAATGGACGGTGGCAGATTTCGCTGCTTTACAAGCTCGTCTTGTGACTGTGCCGATTTATCCAACTAATACCGCCGCGCAGTCTTCTTACATTATCCAAAATGCAGATGTGAAGATCTTGTTCGTTGGTGAGCAAGTTCAATTCGATACTGCCGTTAGCTTATTTGAAGAGTGCGAACAGCTAGAAGTAGTTGTCGCGATGTCGGACGATATCGATCTTCAGGGTCACAGCTTTGCGGTATCTTGGAATGATTTCATGGCACGTGGTGTTGAGTCACAACAGGCTGAATTCGACGCTCGTCTTGCTGATGCAAACATGGATGACTTACTGACCCTTATCTATACCTCTGGTACAACAGGTCAGCCTAAGGGCGTAATGCTTGATTACACCAATGTTGGCTACCAGCTAGAAGGGCATGATGAGCGCTTGAGCTTAACGAAAGACGATGTCTCGTTGTGTTTCCTACCTTTATCACATGTATTTGAGCGTGCTTGGACTTTCTACGTACTCTACAAAGGCGCAACTAACTGCTATCTGCAAGACACAATGCAGGTACGTGATGCACTGAACGACGTGAAACCTACCGTAATGAGTGCGGTTCCACGCTTCTATGAAAAGATCTTCTCTGCGATTCACGAGAAAGTTTCGAAAGCACCGTTTATCCGTAAAGTGCTATTTACTTGGGCGGTAAACATGGGCGCGAAGCTCTCGGTTTGTCACCAAGAAGGTCGTACACCATCACTGATGCTGAAGAAGAGCCATGCGCTAGCCGATAAGCTTGTGTTATCTAAGCTACGAGCGCTACTTGGTGGTAACATCAATTTCATGCCATGCGGTGGCGCGAAGCTTGATGAAACCATTGGTCGTTTCTTCCATGCTATCGGCATTAACGTAAAACTTGGCTACGGCATGACAGAGACCACAGCAACGGTTTCGTGCTGGGATGACCGCTGCTTTAACCCTGACTCGATTGGTATGGCTATGCCGGGCGCTGAAGTCAAAATTGGTGCTCAGAATGAGATTCTTGTTCGTGGTCCAATGGTGATGCGTGGCTACTACAAAATGCCAGAAGAGACAGCGAAAACATTCGATGAGCATGGCTTCTTGAAGACCGGTGATGCGGGTCATTTTGATGAAAATGGTAACCTTTTTATTACCGACCGTATTAAAGAGCTTATGAAAACTTCAGGCGGTAAGTACATTGCACCGCAAGTAGTAGAAGGCGCGATCGGTAAAGACCACTTCATCGAGCAGATTGCTGTGATCGCTGATACACGTAAATTTGTTTCTGCACTGATTGTTCCGTGTTACGACTCGTTAGAAGAGTACGCTAAAGAGTTAAATATTAAGTACCACGATCGAGTTGAACTGATTAAGCACCATCAAATCGTTGAAATGCTTGAGAAGCGTGTAAATGACTTGCAGCAAGAGCTTGCTAAGTTTGAGCAAGTGAAGAAATTCAAGTTGTTGCCAAAAGCGTTTTCAATGGACGATGGCGAACTAACGCCAACTCAGAAACTGCGTCGTAAAGTTATTAACGACAAGTATCAAGACGAAATCGAAGAAATGTACACTGAAAAGCCTAAAGACAAGTAGTTTTAAGATAGATAAATTTTCAGTTGTTTAAAAATCCCCCTACGAATGTGATTGCATTTTTAGGGGGATTTTTTATGGCTCTAGACTTGGAAGAATGTGCGAATGCGCACACAGAAAAGCGCTTCATTTATAGATAATTAGTTATTTATATAATTATTAAGTGCTTTTTTTGAGTGCTATCATGGTTTTTATAACTGCTTGTTTGACTTGGGGTAGTGTTTGTTTGATGTTTTAAGCTGGTGATTGGTTTTTTAACATGATCGCCGGATAACGGGTGTTAGACCAGATGATAATAAAGCGTTA
Organism: Pseudoalteromonas sp. G5_S1_14_S5; assembly: GCF_054968605.1. Taxonomy (NCBI): domain Bacteria; kingdom Pseudomonadati; phylum Pseudomonadota; class Gammaproteobacteria; order Alteromonadales; family Pseudoalteromonadaceae; genus Pseudoalteromonas; species Pseudoalteromonas sp. G5_S1_14_S5. Next base: position 25,493 of record NZ_JBQKUM010000022.1, read on the forward strand.
AAGTTGTTTCGTATTACTGTTTGTTGTTATCACGACAGACAGCCATAGCCGAAAAAGTGGAAGTATTTCGAATTAGGCTACGAATAAGCCCTAGACTATGAAAAACCAGCCCAACACGTTCACCAAATGTGATTGGAAACTGGTGAGGAGAGCAATATGACAACAAAACCTGAAACAGCAATGTTATCCGGCGCTGAGATGGTGGTGCAGTCTCTTATTGAAGAGGGTGTAGAACAAATCTTTGGCTACCCAGGTGGTTCTGTACTTGATATCTATGATGCGCTGCATGCGAAAACAGACGAAATCAAACACGTATTAGTACGACACGAACAAGCCGCTACTCATATGGCAGATGGCTATACTCGTTCTACCGGCAAGCCTGGTGTAGTACTGGTATGTTCTGGTCCTGGCGCAACCAATACCGTAACTGGTATCGCAACGGCATACATGGACTCGATTCCAATGATCGTTATCTCTGGTAACGTACCAAACAATCTCATTGGTAATGATGCCTTCCAAGAGTGTGATATCGTGGGTGTATCTCGACCAATAGTTAAACACAGCTTCCTAGTTAAGAAAGCGGAAGATATCCCTGAAGTTCTAAAAAAAGCATTCTATATTTCAACGACAGGACGCCCTGGTCCTGTGGTTATCGATCTGCCAAAAGATGTATTAAACCCGCAAATCAAGCTTCCTTATGAATACCCAGATACGATCAAAATGCGTTCATACAACCCAACGGTTACGGGTCATAAAGGTCAGATCAAGAAGGCATTAAAGGCACTTCTTGAAGCGAAGAAGCCAGTACTTTATGTCGGTGGCGGCGCGGTTATATCAGAAGCCGATCAACAGCTGATTAAATTGGCTGAAGCACTGAATCTACCCGTGGTAAGCACACTAATGGGTTTAGGTGCTTTCCCTGGTACTCACAAGAACTCTCTAGGCATGTTAGGCATGCACGGTTTGTACGAAGCCAATATGGCGATGCACAATGCCGATCTTATTTTTGGTGTCGGTGTACGTTTTGATGATCGTACAACCAACAACCTAGATAAGTACTGCCCGAACGCGAAGATCATGCATATTGATATTGACCCATCGTCGATCTCTAAAAACGTGAAAGTGGATTTGCCTATCGTAGGCTCGGCGGAAAAAGTCCTAGAAAGCATGGTTAACCTTCTGATTGAGCAGGGCTGCACCAACGATGCTGAAGCTCTTGAAAGCTGGTGGGGTGAAATCAAGCAGTGGCAAGATCGTAACTGCTTAGCATATGAAAAATCATCTGAGTGCATTAAGCCGCAGCAAGTTATCGAAGCTCTGCATAAAGTAACCAATGGTGATGCTTATGTTGCTTCTGATGTTGGCCAACACCAAATGTTTGCAGCGTTATATTACCCATTTAACAAACCGCGTCGTTGGATTAACTCTGGCGGCCTAGGCACCATGGGCTTTGGTCTACCTGCTGGCATGGGTGTGAAGTTTGCTCAACCGGATGAAGAAGTAGTTGTGGTAACCGGTGACGGCAGTATTCAGATGAATATCCAAGAGCTGTCCACGGCACTGCAATATAACATCCCAGTAAAGATTATTAACCTAAACAACCGTTTCTTAGGAATGGTAAAACAGTGGCAAGATATTGTTTATCAAGGTCGTCACTCTAACTCATATATGGACTCTGTTCCTGATTTTGCCGCTATCGCGGAGGCTTATGGCCACGTAGGTATGCGTATTTCATCTCCGGATGAATTGGAATCAGGTTTGGAAAAAGCACTGGCGATGAAAGACCGTTTGGTATTTGTCGATATCAGTGTGGATGACACCGAGCACGTATACCCAATGCAGATCAAAGGCGAGGGTATGGACAACATGTGGCTAAGCAAAACGGAGAGAACATAATATGAGACACATCATTTCACTACTAATGGAAAACCAACCGGGTGCGCTTTCTCGTGTGGTTGGTTTGTTTTCTCAACGTGGCTACAACATCGAGTCGTTGAACGTATCTCCAACAGATGATCCAACGCTTTCTCGTTTGAACGTGACAACTAACTCAAGCGAAATGCAGCTAGAACAGATTCAGAAGCAACTACATAAGCTGATTGACGTTCTTAAAGTGCAGGAAGTCTCTGAGCTTGAGCACATCGAGCGTGAGCTCTTGATGGTAAAAGTTCGTGCGAGTGGCTTTGCTCGTGCCGAAGTGAAGCGCACGGCGGATATTTTCCGTGGTCAAATTGTTGATGTGACGGCTTCTCAATACACGGTACAAATGGCGGGTACGAGCGAGAAACTGGATGCTTTCATTCAAGCCCTATCTGAAGTAACGGAAGTACTTGAAGTAGCACGCAGTGGCGTGGTCGGCATCGCTCGTGGTGAGCGCGCGCTGAAAGCTTAAATGGTAAGTGTTTAAAAATAGCTATAAAGCCGCTTTTTTTTAGCGGCTTTTATTTTGTTAATTTTCCTTGCTTACCGTAACTATGTTTACTTGGCGTCCTTTAACCAAGGGAGTGATTAGGCTGTCTTAACGTTGATATGAAGAATCTCATTTTTGAGCGAGTTAGGTCACAAATTTTGTACAGTTAGACTAAAGTCTAATATTGGTGGAAATTTGAGCTAAAATGAACAGTAAGTAAACTACGTTGCTTCAGATTACATTGTGCTAAGTGGTGTAATAAATAGAGTGTTTACCAGATAGTAAAGGGATGACACCGTTAACTTAATTTAGCTGGTTAGCTAGCCTTTTCAATGAGTTGTAAGGCGGCAGTAGAATTAGGTTAGCAGGAGCAAGAGTTTGGGGATCATACAGTCTGGTTGAATGAGGCCTGGTATGTTTGTCGAATTTTTAGTGAGATTAACCATAGGTACATTAGTCATTCTTGGTTTTAAACTGAGTGCTTTGTATTTCTTACCCATGGTTTTGCTACTTAATACTCACCACAAAGAGTTTTTTGGGTGGTAGTTCAGCCTCGATGCTGAAAACAAAAAAACGGAGCTTTAGCTCCGTTTTTTATTGGTTTGAAATCTATCGCTGCCTTATGCCGCTTCGATAACTTCTTCAATTCGTTTCATTGAGCCTAGCAGATGTTGATCAAGTCGTTCTGTTGCTTGCTCTACATTCTTCGATAGTACTAGCTTCATGATCATTTCGTGTTCATCAATGTTGAACAGCTCCTCTGACGCACTCTGTGCTGATATTGCTAAGAAGCGGTAACGCTTTACTTGGTTGATCAAATCTCCAAAGAAGCTAAACATGTTCTCTGAGTCAGCGCCTTCAAGTAGCGCAACGTGAAACTGTTGGTGACGCTCTTCCCATTCCACACAATCAAACTCTTCAGACACATGCTGTACTCGAGACAGCTTGTGATAAGAGGTCAGTACGTCCAGTTCCCAGGTTTCATCGCCCGCAGAAATCGCTTTTTTCAGTAGTACTGATGAAACGACACGTAAGCTCTCATAAAGATCATTCAGTTCTTTCTTTGATACTGGTGCTACCCAACAGCCTTTTTGTGGCTCAAGCTTTACGTATTTGCTCCAAGATAACTGCACTAGAGCTTCGCGAATTGGAGATGCGCCAACGTTGTATCTATTCTTTAGATCAGCAACAACGAGCTTTTGGCCTGGGGCTAACTCACCATTAAGAATATCCTGGCGAATCATCTTTGATACTTTGTCAGTAAGAGTAGGACTAGACATTACAAACCTCATGTATATTTGATTTCTAGTCTGCTAATCCGTCTCTTGGAAAGAGTCCATTGGAAGTTAACAGTACGTAGTTCTATTTTGTGTTGATAATACAGCGTACTGAAAAGTTAGGCAAGATTATGTTTCATAAAAAAAGAGGGCCGGAGCCCTCTTTTATATTTTATGCGAATCGGTTCATTCTTATAGAACGTGAACAGATGCCGTGTTTGTTGTACCTGAAGCTACTAGAGCACCTGAAACCATAACAACGATGTCGCCTTTGCTACCGAATTCAGCATTAAGAGCGTACTCTTTACCCATTTTGTAGAATGCGTCAGTGCTGTCGATAGAATCAACAAGAACTGGACGAACACCTTTAGTAAGAACAAGCTGAGCAGCTGTCTTTTGGTTCGTTGTTAGTGCAATGATGTTTGCAGTTGGGAAGTACTTACGTACTGAACGTGCAGACTTACCGCCTTCAGTAGCAACGATGATTAGAGGAGCAGCTAGCTTCTCAGCTGTGTCTACTGCGCCTTTACATACTGCTTCAGTGATACGTAGACGTGGGCTGTCTAGACGAGAACCTAGCTCAGCTTTAAGAGAAGAATCTGTACGGTTCGCGATTTGAGCCATGATAGTAACAGCTTCAACTGGGTACTTACCTTTAGCCGTTTCGCCAGAAAGCATTACTGCGTCAGTACCATCCATGATTGCGTTCGCAACGTCACCCGCTTCTGCACGAGTTGGGCGTGGGTTGTTGATCATAGAATCAAGCATTTGAGTTGCAGTGATAACCATCTTACGTGCACGGTTACACTTCTCGATCATCATCTTCTGAGCGAAGATTACTTCTTCAGCTGGGATTTCAACACCTAGGTCACCACGAGCAACCATGATACCGTCAGAAAGTTCTAGGATTTCGTCGAAGTTATCAACACCTTCTTGGTTCTCAATTTTAGAGATGATGTGGATGTCGCTACCGCCGTTCGCGTCTAGGATCTCACGGATCTCTTTAACGTCAGATGCTTTACGGATGAAAGAAGCTGCTACGAAGTCAACGCCTTGCTCACAACCAAATTTAAGGTCGTTTTTATCTTTTTCAGATAGAGCAGGAAGTTGAACAGAAACGCCAGGAAGGTTAACACCTTTGTTTTCGCCTAGTGCACCGTTGTTAAGAACTTTACACTTAACTTCAGTTTCAGTTGTAGAGATAACTTCCATTTCGATTAGGCCGTCATCTACTAAGATAGTGTTACCAACGTTTAGGTCAGCTGAGAAACCAGCGTAAGTTACTGCTACAGTCTCTTTGTTACCTACAACTGAAGTGTCAGTTGTGAAAGTGAATTCTTGACCAGCTACTAGATCTACGTCGTTGCCGCCTTCTAGCTTGATAGTACGGATCTCTGGACCTTTAGTATCAAGAAGGATAGCCAGTTGCTTACCTACTTTGTCCATTACTTCGCGGAAGTTTGCAATACGAGTGCCGTGCTCTTGGTAGTCACCGTGAGAGAAGTTAAGACGCATAACGTTCATGCCAGCGTTTACTAGTTCAGATAGCTTCTCTACAGATTCAGTTTTAGGGCCAATCGTACATACGATTTTGGTCTTTTTCATGGAAGGTACTCTCCGGTAAGTATTGTTACAATTTGAAATTGATTTAAGTTCTGAAGATTGGTCCGCTACATCAGCATTTTGTGCCTGCTAAGTAAAATCGCGGGACTTCCAATATGCCCTTCAGAGTTGTAAGTCTTTCATCAATTTTAGTCATTTTATGACCAAAAGATTTTGATTCAACATCGGGTTTCTGTACTTACACCAATATATCAGGTGAAAGTTGCAAAAAAATAACGGTCAATTTTGTAATTTTTTTTCTTTTCGGGTGCGGATTCTACCACCTAATCAATTCAATATCACTGCTTAACAATTGTCTTAGGACAAGGTTTTATCGCTATTTATTAATTTTTTGGATCGAAATAAATGGACTAAATAGTTTCGTTGTAACTATAATATGTTTCACATCGAAACCAACCGGTCTTTTTTAAATGTCGAAACGAAACACTCAGCTCAGAAGACATGCAATTTCTAACCTAGTGAACGAAAAAGGGGAGGTTAGTGTTGATGAATTGTCCGCTAAGTTCGAAACCTCAGAGGTCACTATTAGAAAGGACTTAGCGTCTTTAGAGAAAAACGGTCAGCTTTTACGCCGTTATGGTGGTGCGATTTCGCTACCGAAAGAGGTTGTAAACGAAGAATTGGCTCAAAAAGTTTCGACTCGAAAGGTTTCTTTAGCCAAAGCCGCTGCAGATTTAATTCGCGACCATAACCGCATCGTGATTGATAGTGGCAGCACAACGGGTGCCTTAATTCAGCAGCTCAATACTAAGCGTGGTTTAGTTGTTATGACCAACTCATTACATGTGGCGAATGCGCTGAATGAACTGGAAAGTGAACCAACATTGCTAATGACGGGCGGTACTTGGGATACCCACTCAGACTCTTTCCAAGGCAAAGTCGCAGAATCGGTACTTCGCGCATACGATTTTGATCAACTGTTTATCGGGGCTGATGGTATCGACCTCGATAGAGGCACAACTACATTCAATGAATTGGTTGGTCTAAGTAAAGTGATGGCTGAAGTGTCACGAGAAGTGATCGTGATGGTTGAGTCTGAAAAAGTGGGACGAAAGATCCCCAATCTAGAGCTGGCATGGGATCACGTCGACATCCTCATTACAGATACAGACTTGAGCAAAGAATCTCAGGCAAGTATCGAGTCGCACGATGTTCGAGTGATCTTAACGGATCCAGCGTAAAACTAATTTTTAACTATTATGCATTTAACTTCCTATGGTAGATCTTACTAAAGATATGGCTTTTGCTTGCTGCCAATAGGAATAAACGAAATTGATGGAGTCAAACTATGTGTGGAATTGTTGGTGCAGTAGCACAGCGTGATGTAGCCGAGATTTTAGTAGAAGGCCTTCGCCGCCTAGAATACCGTGGCTACGACTCAGCGGGTGTTGCTGTGGTTGATACCGAATCAAATCTGACTCGTGTACGTCGCTTAGGCAAAGTACAAGAGCTAGCTGACGCGGTAGAAGAGCAACAAGTCGTTGGTGGTACTGGTATTGCGCACACTCGTTGGGCAACGCACGGTGAGCCATCTGAAGCGAACGCACACCCACACATGTCTGGTGATATCGCGGTGGTACACAATGGTATTATTGAAAACCACGAAGCACTGCGCAATATGCTAAAAGAGCGCGGCTACGAGTTTACTTCACAAACAGATACTGAAGTTATCGCACACTTGGTTGAGTGGGAGCTTCGTACTTCAGACTCTCTAGTTGAAGCACTGCAGAAAACGGCAAAACAACTTGATGGCGCATACGGTACAGTAGCGGTTGATCGTAAAGATCCTTCACGTATTGTTGTTGCTCGTTCTGGTAGCCCAATCGTAATCGGCTTTGGTGTTGGCGAAAACTTCCTTGCATCTGACCAACTAGCACTACTTAGTGTGACACGCCGCTTCATGTATCTAGAAGAGGGTGATGTTGCTGAAGTGACTCGTCGTGAAGTTAACGTATTCGATGCAAATGGTGAGCGTATTGAACGTGAAATCGTTGAATCTAACGCGGAGCACGATGCGGGTGACAAAGGTCAATACCGCCACTTCATGCAGAAAGAGATTTTTGAACAGCCAACTGCACTGATCAATACAATGGAAGGTCGTATCTCAGATACGTCTGTGATCACCAATGCTATCGGTGTTAAAGCGGAAGAGATCCTAAGCAAGGTTGAACACGTTCAGATCATCGCATGTGGTACGTCTTACAACTCTGGTATGGCGGCACGCTACTGGTTTGAATCTCTAGCGGGCGTAAGCTGTGATGTAGAGATCGCTTCTGAGTTCCGTTACCGTGACTTCGTAGTTCGTCCAAATAGCCTACTTGTGACGCTTTCTCAATCTGGTGAGACAGCAGATACACTAGCAGCCCTTCGTCTTGCGAAAGAGAAAGGCTACATGTCAGCAATGACTATCTGTAACGTAGCGGGCTCTTCACTGGTTCGTGAATCTGATTTTGCGTTCATGACTCGCGCAGGTACAGAGATCGGTGTTGCTTCAACAAAAGCATTTACTACGCAGCTTGCAGCAATGCTGATGATGGTAACGTCAATTGGTCGCTTACAAGGCCGTATCGATGAAGCAAAAGAGACGGAAATCGTTCAAGCTCTTCACCAACTACCTACAGACATCGAGAAAGCACTGGCGTTTGATAAAGAGATTGAAGCACTAGCGACAGATTTTGCAGACAAGCACCATACACTATTCCTAGGTCGCGGTGAGTACTATCCAATCGCAATGGAAGCGTCTCTAAAACTGAAAGAGATCTCTTACATCCACGCTGAAGCATACGCTGCAGGTGAGCTTAAGCACGGCCCTCTAGCTCTGATTGATGCAGACATGCCAGTAGTGGTTATTGCGCCAAGCAACGACCTGCTAGAAAAGCTGAAATCAAACGTAGAAGAAGTACGTGCACGTGGCGGTCTGTTGTATGTATTTGCGGATGAAGCAGCTGGCTTTGAAAGCGATGAGAACATGAAGATTATCAAGATGCCTCACGTGAGCGAAGTAACTGCACCTATCTACTACACGGTTCCGATGCAGCTGCTGTCTTACCATGTAGCGCTAATTAAAGGCACCGACGTTGACCAACCTCGTAATTTAGCGAAAGCGGTAACGGTAGAGTAAGCTACACCTATAAATAGACGAAAGCCCATCATCATGATGGGCTTTTTTGTAACTGTTACTTTGTACACTTATCTTCTGGTGTCGCTATAAGTCTCAAGCGTTAAGAGCTTGCTCTAGGTCTGCGAGGATATCTTCGATGTGTTCAATACCGACTGATAGGCGAATCATCTCTGGTGATACTCCAGCTTGTTTCTGTTCAACTTCGCTTAGCTGACGGTGCGTTGTCGAAGCTGGGTGACAAGCCAGAGATTTTGCATCCCCAATATTTACTAGGCGTTTGAATATTTGTAGCGCGTCATAGAAGCGAACACCTGCTTCATAACCATCCTTTAAGCCAAAAGATAAAATCGCCGATGGCTTACCTTGCATGTACTTTTCAGCCAGCGGGTAGAACTTTGAACTAGGTAAGCCAGCGTAACTTACCCAACTGATTTTCTCATGTTGGCTGAGATACTCCGCCACTTTCAATGCGTTCTCTGTATGGCGCTCCATACGTAACGACAACGTTTCTAAGCCTTGCATCAGCATGAAGGCATTCATTGGTGACAAGGCTGCACCAGTATTCCGCAATGGCACTGTTCGTGCTCGGCCAATAAAGGCGGCCTCACCAAAGGCTTCGGTGTACACCACACCATGATAAGAGGATTCAGGCTGATTAAACACCGGGAAGCGCTCTTTGTGCTCTGCCCAAGGGAACTTACCTGAATCGACAATCACACCACCCAAGGTTGTACCGTGTCCGCCAACGTACTTGGTTAGTGAGTGCACCACGATATCAGCACCAAATTCAATAGGCTTACACAACACCGGCGTCGCCACTGTGTTGTCGACAATCACAGGGACACCTTGCGCATGGGCAAGTTCGGTAACACGTTCTAGGTCGATGATATTACCCGCAGGGTTACCGATACTCTCACAGTAAACCGCTTTGGTTTTTTCATCGATCAGCTCAGCCAAGCTTTCTGGTTTGTCGTCTTTAGCAAAGCGTACTTCAATCCCTTGGTTTGGCAGCATGTGAGCAAACAAGGTGTAAGTACCACCGTAAAGCTGAGGTGTTGAGACAATGTTGTCACCGATTTGTGCCAACGTCTGAATCGCGTAGTTGATTGCCGCGCTGCCCGCACTCACAACCAAGCCTGCGATGCCACCTTCTAGCGCCGCCATACGTTTTTCCAACACATCGTTGGTTGGATTCATAATGCGGGTGTAGATATTGCCTGGTACTTCTAGGTTGAACAGATCAGCGCCATGCTGAGCATCGTCAAATTCATAGGCGACAGTTTGGTAGATAGGGGTAGCAACGGATTTCGTGGTTGGATCGGTTTCGTAGCCGAAGTGAATCGAGAGTGTTTCGTCTTGCATGTTTCTTCCTTGAATGATTGGTCGATTTATGTACAACCATATTGCCGATTTTTTTATAAAAGAAAAGTAAGCTTAGTCACAGAGAGGCAATTGGCATTGTGTACTGTGGAGTTCTCTCATTCAGAGATGTATTGAAATGAGTAGGGCATAAAGAATAGCGAGCTTAGAAAAGCAAAAAGCCAGAGCAGCGTGAACTGTTCTGGCTTTTCTAATTTGGTGGCCCCTCCCAGATTTGAACTGGGGACCGAACGATTATGAGCCAAGCTTTGTTTCTTTAATCAACATAGTAATCCTATCTATAGTCATCTCTATATCTAATAGTAAAATTACATTCTCTGACATTGACATTGGGGGAATAGTTTGAAAAATGATGGAAGAGTAAACATATTTTATTAAGATTTTCTGCCCTCTTTGTTGCTGAACATTTTGTCCTCGTGGTAAGCCACCGCTTCTAAGCCTATCTCAATTGTCAGTTTACGTTGAGAAGGTTTTTTACATCGCAATGGTGAAAGGTTTAATAATAACCTCAACACGGCGATTTTTAGCCCTACCTAATTCCGTATCATTTGAAGCGACTGAGCGTGATTCACCATAGCCTATCGAGTTAATACGGCTATGATGAATCCCCTTTGAAACAAAGTATTCAACAACTGACCTTGCGCGCTTTTCAGAAAGACTTTTGTTAAACGATTCTGAGCCGGTCGAGTCAGTATGACCAATAATAGTAACGTGTGATTGAGTGTGCTCAGAAAGCATTTTAAGGATATCGTCAAAATGCTTCAGGTTATTTTCATTTAATCGAGCGCTGCCGTTCTCAAACAATTCTACTGAGGAGTGTTCATCAATCGTAACGATCTCATGTTTTTTCATTAGTGACTTAGGCTCTGGTTTAGGGTCTGGTTTAGGTTCTGGTTTAGGTTCTGGTTTAGGTTCCGGTTCTGCCCATATATCACCTAAGGTAGCCTCAAACTTCAACTTCTCAATCTGTGCCTTTAGCCTATCAATCTCCAGATTATATAGGCGATTACAGTTAATTCTCTCTCGCTTTGCCCCAATAGGAATAACCAGTTGAACATAAGCCCCAATTTCATCACGATCATCAAGGTTTGAAACGTATCGGCCTGAATTAGGTGAGTAATCGCTTTTTTGTTGAGTACCGATCAAACCAGTTTGCACATACGTATCACTGGCAATTGTTGATTCACAGGTAAAGCCGTTTTCAGTTGTAATTCTATCGTATCCGCCTGGGATGTTAGCGCCAGGGATACTCAACCCTGTTGCTATTGTTGGTAATGGTGCTGTAAGCGCGATAATGGATAATAAACTTTTACGTCCGTACATATACGACTCCTGAACATATCATTTTCTAAAGGCTGTGAAACGCTGCATACTTCAAACACCTGTTTTTTATCTGGTATGATATTTTTTATCTTTACGTTTATTTTTCTAGTTTTACCGCTTTGTAATGGAATAACTTGGTTTGTTTTCACATCATCAATATATATATCAAAACTTTGTTTAACGTTTCTGAGGTTACCAATTTGGATTTTAGCGATGACATAAGGCTCGTAAGCCAATATTTTCATGCTCATTGGTGTTTGACTATGAGCGTATACTAAAGAGCTAAATAAAAGTGCTGAAACGGCTATTAATTTTTGCATGTTAGTTCTAATATCATTCTATGTTTACCAGCTATGGCATTATGTTTTTCAATATCAGCAACGGCGAAAGCGTTTTTATCCAGAGTTTTACCAGTATTCAAATCAAGCTCAAAACGAGTGACTGGCTCTTCACCAGTTGGCAATTTAGTACCATCAGTTAGTATAATACCGTACTTATAATTAGGTTTGAAACTTGCTTGCTGTTCCACTTCATATTTAACATCACCAATTAGTTTTTTTGTTCCACTGTAACCAACAGAAAAACTATTATAAGTGTCCTTTGCTGTTTCATTTTTAAATTTTATGGTACCAACATGCTTATCAACAAGAATCATACAGTAATCTTTAGGTTTTGTTGGGTCATAAGTAAACGTATAAGTATCGATTCCACTCAGTTCAACATCAATAGTATAGGGTTTCTTATCTTGACTTGATGCATGGCTAGTTTCTCTAGCAACGATAAGAAATGTAATTGCCCTAGCAAAATGTTCATTGTTACTGCCCCCAACACGATATTTATAGGTGTCTACTTCTCGAAATCGCCTATCAAAAGCAACAAACATTTTGTATTCGATTTTGCTTGGGTCATTATTCCTAACTGTCAAAGTAAAATTGGTTTCTTTATATCTTGAAAATAGGGTGAGATAAGAGCCATGTCTATAATCAGAATAATTAAGTGATTGCGTTGATGGTAATGCGGCACTCTTTAACGTTCTGCAAACCTCAATAGCATTGTTGTTGTTAAAACCAATTTTACAGTCGTTATCGTAACTGCCCCCAGTAATATATGTATTTATTGCATGGCCGGTAATAGGAAAAGCCATTAGCAAAGGTAATAAATATTTCATATGTTTGCCTCAGAATATATCAGCCTAAGCTAGCACATAGTATTATTTTATTTACACTTTACGTTAACAGTTGCCTTTACAGTTACTGTTGAACCTGACTTGAAATTTACTGCTTGTTCATTAACAAGTGCCAGTGCTTGTACTGTATCTGTAGTGTTAAAATTAGCCGCATTTGCGTCGGATTGGTTGTCGATTCTTTGAAATTCTTGTTCAAAATCAGCGGTGGACGAAAGATTGCTTAAATCTGTGCCTACAGCAATTTTTACTAATCTTGTATCAGTGACGGCTGTATCTGCTGAGTCTGTACCAGTTATAGATATGTCAGTGAACCAAATTTTAGCATCCTTCGTTGCGTTAGATGTGAGTTTGAAAGTTGCGAAATCTTCGGTACTTCTTTCTCCTTTGAACTTGATAGAGCCTGTTCGATCAATGGTATCCTTGTAATTGATACCGCAAACCGCCGGGACATCCTCAGAAAAGGTCAGTTCAACACTTGAGTCTGCCGTTGAACCCGTAGTAGCGGCAGTGGCCTCTGATACTATTAAATTGAGTAAAAATATTATGGTAGTTTTTCTCATTTAAACATTCCTATATTGATTCAAAGTGCTATCAATGTCTTTAGGCTGGTATTCATTAGCCCAATAGACTCCTCATGAACTCTGCATTTTAATGAGGTTTGCTGACCTAAAAATAAAAATTATTGTTGCTCAATTTAAACATAGCAGAGGTTTATTTCCTGAATATTTGTGAGTTATTTTCAATGATGTCATGATGTCATGATGTTGTGCCTATTTTTAATAGTGTTAAGTATATGAAGCAGAAGTAATCAATATCTATTGATATCGACACGTACTCTGAGTGATTTTTTTATTTAGGTTTTCTTATCTTGTTTGGCATCATTTTCTTTGTTGCCAGATTTCTATTGTATCCTCTATCCTAACCTCGACTCCATTCCCTAGTTCATACGAGAATTACTTGAGAACGTCTAGTGTTAAAGCTGACTATTGCAGTATGAATACCAGTCCAGTGATTAGCTGCTGTTTCTGGTTCTAGTCTTCGGTTCTGAGTCTCTTGGTTAAACTCAGCAAGAATTCTATTCAGGTATGTGGGTTCAGTCAGGAAGCTGTTTTGTAGTTCTACTTTGGTGTTGGGGGGAGGGGATGTATCTAACACAGAAGTATTTCGTACCGATGAGAAAGCTTACTGATGGTCGATATCAGCCTGAGGTAGATTTACGGGTTCTGTAGTGATTAGGTGGCGTCTTTCGGTGAACTAATAGTATCGCCCTTACAGGAAGTAATCGAAGACCGGATATGGAAAGGACTAGAAAAGATAAAGGCCCATGAATTTCTTCATGAGCCTTATCGGAATTTGGTGGCCCCTCCCAGATTTGAACTGGGGACCGAACGATTATGAGTCGTGCGCTCTAACCACTGAGCTAAGGGGCCGTAGGACATAGATTATAGGGGAAGCATTCAGTTGTGTCTAGACACGATAAGGGGTAATTCCGCTTGCATCTTAACCACTTAAACCACATAGGTACAAAAAAGGTGAGCCATAGCTCACCTTTTCTTAATTATGCTTAAAAGCTAATCACATCAATGTGTGTGATTACTCGTCTAGGAAGCTGCGCAGAGTTTCTGAACGGCTTGGGTGACGAAGTTTACGCAGTGCTTTTGCTTCGATCTGACGGATACGTTCACGGGTTACGTCGAACTGCTTACCAACTTCTTCAAGAGTATGGTCAGTGTTCATGTCGATACCGAAACGCATACGCAGTACTTTAGCTTCACGAGGTGTTAGGCCTGCAAGAACGTCTTTAGTTGCACCACGTAGGCTGGTTGCCGTTGCAGAGTCTAGAGGTAGTTCTAGCGTTGTATCCTCGATGAAATCACCTAGATGCGAATCTTCGTCGTCACCGATTGGTGTCTCCATAGAGATTGGCTCTTTCGCAATTTTCAGTACTTTACGGATCTTGTCTTCAGGCATTTGCATGCGCTCAGCCAGCTCTTCCGGAAGTGGTTCACGACCCATCTCTTGCAACATTTGACGAGAGATACGGTTTAGTTTGTTGATCGTTTCGATCATGTGAACTGGAATTCGGATAGTACGAGCTTGGTCGGCAATCGAACGAGTGATTGCTTGGCGGATCCACCATGTAGCGTATGTCGAAAACTTGTAACCACGACGGTATTCAAATTTATCAACCGCTTTCATTAGACCGATGTTACCTTCTTGGATTAGATCCAGGAATTGTAGACCACGGTTTGTGTACTTCTTAGCAATCGAGATTACTAGACGTAAGTTCGCTTCAACCATCTCTTTCTTCGCACGACGAGCTTTCGCTTCACCGATAGACATGCGACGGCTGATATCTTTGATGCTTTGAACGGTCAGAGAGGTCTCTTTCTCGATCATGTCCAGTTTCTGGATTGAACGACGAATATCACCTTCGTGACGTTTAATCTTTTCTGCGTATGGCTTATCAGAAGCAAGAACTTCATCTAACCATGCTTCGCTTGATTCGTTGCCAGTAAATAGAGCAATGAAAGATTTCTTCGGCATTTTGCCGTACTCAACCGTTTGACGCATGATTAGGCGTTCTTGAGTACGTACACGATCCATCGAGTTACGCAGTTCGTTTACTAGGTAATCAAACTGTTTTGGTGTTAGGCGGAACTCTTTGAATACGTCTTGCATCATTGTTGTTGCAAGCATTGCTTTCGGGCTTTCTTGGCCGTATTCGTTGATCGCTAGCTGACGGTTTTGGTAGCTAGTACGAAGCGCTGTAAACTTCTCAAGAGCAAGCTCAGGGTCGATACCTGTATCTTCTTCTTCCTCTTCAGTTTCATCATCAACGTCTTCTACGTCTTCGTCATCCAGATCAGTTTCAGCAAGTTCTGAACCGATGTGAGTTGCTGTTGGTGCAGCGGTGCCATCGTCATCTGGGTCAACGAAGCCGTTGATTAAGTCTGTTAAGCGAATCTCTTCTGCTTGTACACGGTCAAACTGTTCCAAGATGTATGGAATAGTTCCAGGGTACTCAGCAACAGATAGTTGAACGGTATTGATACCATCTTCAATGCGCTTCGCAATGTCGATTTCGCCTTCACGAGTCAGTAGTTCAACTGTACCCATTTCACGCATGTACATGCGAACTGGGTCAGTAGTACGGCCAATCTCGCTTTCTACGCTTGAAAGCGCAGCAGCTGCAGCTTCGGCTGCGTCTTCATCTATATTAGCATCGTCATCATTAAGTGCTAGATCATCAGCATCAGGTGCAGTTTCAACTACTTTGATGCCCATGTCGTTAATCATTTGAATGATGTCTTCTACCTGTTCAGAATCCACGATTTCTGCAGGTAGGTGGTCGTTTACTTCGGCGTAGGTCAGATAGCCTTGTTCCTTGCCTTTAATAACAAGTAATTTAAGCTGTGACTGCGGATTTTGATCCATAGATGATATCCAACTTCAGGTCTGGTGAAGGACGTTGCATTCTCAAATGCAAACCAATTATGTTAACAAATTTATTAAATGCTGACTAATCAAACAGGGTTACGCTTTTAGATCTAGCATTAAAGCTAGTAGCTCCCTTTTTTCTTCGGCTGATAAACCGACACTTCTTGCTTTGGCCTGCAGGTTTTCAATTTGTTTTTCAACGCACTGGGCAAGTATTTTGTCCAATGAGTCTAAAAATATGTCTTCTTGATTGTCTTCATCGAGGGGGATTTCCCAGCTCGCGAGACGAGACAGAAGAGCCTCATGTTTGTTATCTCGCCAGTGCTCTAATAACTGGCCGGTGTTGATATGGGGATGCGCGTGGCATTTATCAAGTACTTCGACGAATAAACTTAGTCCAGGCAATGGTAAGCTTTTGACACTTGATAAATCCGGTACCATATCAGCATAGCTCGGATTTTGGATAAGCAAAGCGATAACTTCACGCATTGGAGTTCGCTTGAGCTCTTTATGCGGTTGAGGTGTCGAGTTTTGTGTATGAACACGAGCACGTCTCAGTTGGTTATCAAATCCAGTTCGCTCATCTAATAATTTTTCGAGCAACTCTTGGAAATAACTGTCAGGAATTTTATTAATTAAGGCGCTTGCGTGCGCACGCAGTGCCGATTTTCCTTCGGTTGTTCCCAAGTTAAGTTTGTGTATTTCTATCAGGTTGTCGAACAAATAGGTCGACAGTGGCGTTGCATTTTGGACGAGCTGCTCAAAAGCGGCCTTACCATGTTCTCTAATATAGCTATCTGGGTCTTCACCATCGGGTAAGAACAGAAATTTGAGTGTGTTACCTGTTTTCAGGTACTCAAGTGCATTTTCTAGAGCGCGCCATGCGGCCTCTTTACCTGCTCGGTCACCATCGTAACAACAAACCACAGTGCTGGTTTGTCTAAACAGCATCTGGATGTGGTCACCGGTTGTTGAGGTGCCTAGTGAAGCCACCGAGTAATCTACACCATATTGCGCAAGCGCCACGACATCCATGTAACCTTCAACCACAAGGACTTGAGGCGGTTCACGGTATGCCTGCAATACTTCATAAAGGCCATACAGCTCTTTACCTTTATGGAAGATAGGCGTCTCTGGTGAATTTAGGTATTTTGGTGTGCCATCTTCTAAGACACGACCACCAAAACCAATTACACGACCACGACGATCACGAATCGGGAACATTACACGGCCACGGAATCGGTCGTATCGGTTGCCTTTATCATTCTCGATCAACATGCCGCCGGTCACAAGCATGTCTTGTGCTTCTTTTTGTTTGCCAAAGTTCTTACGAACTAAGTCCCACTCATCGGCCACGTAACCAATGCCAAACTTCTGGACGATTTCGCCCGATAGACCACGATTTTTAAGGTATTCAATCGCAGGCTTATTGGCTGCTATTTTTAGCTGAGAACGATAGAACTGGCTAATGCCGCCCATCAAATCATAGAGGTTACGCTTTTGTTCAGTGTTGGCTCTTGGTGCGGTAGAAATCTCACCGCTACGTTGTTCTCTTGGAACATCGAGCCCTAAGAAGGAGGCGAGCTCTTCAATAGCTTCAACGAATTCAAGACGTTCGAACTCCATAATGAAGTCGATGGCGTTACCGTGTACGCCACAACCAAAACAGTGATAAAACTGTTTTTCTTGGCTTACACTAAAGGAGGGGGTCT
Source organism: Pseudoalteromonas sp. G5_S1_14_S5 (assembly GCF_054968605.1). NCBI lineage: Bacteria > Pseudomonadati > Pseudomonadota > Gammaproteobacteria > Alteromonadales > Pseudoalteromonadaceae > Pseudoalteromonas > Pseudoalteromonas sp. G5_S1_14_S5. Next base: position 42,966 of record NZ_JBQKUM010000022.1, read on the forward strand.
TTTCGTTATGAAACGGACAACAAGCGCCGTAGTTTTTGCCTTTTTTCTTAAGTTTCACGCGTGCGTCTATGATGTCGACAATGTCGAGACGCGCTAGGAGATCATCGATGAAACTACGCGGGATGTGTCCAGCCATAAAACCTTAGAAAAATGCACTAACTGAGAGTGTGGATAATAATAGTTTGAATAGGTTACAGATACAAACAAGCCGTGCGTTCCGAAGGATTGCACGGCTTGTTGCAATTTGATTTGGGATTAAGCGAGTTTAGAGCGAACTAAACCACTAACTTTACCCATATCTGCACGCCCTTGAATTTGTGGTTTCAAGATAGCCATTACTTTACCCATGTCTTGCATGCCCGCAGGTTGAGCTTCTGCAATTGCGCTATCAAGTAGTGCAATGACTTCATCTTCAGTAAGCGGTTGTGGCATAAAGCCTTCAAGTACAGCAATTTCTGCTTGTTCCACTTCAGCAAGATCTTGACGACCAGCTGATTCATATTGAGCAACAGAATCGCGACGTTGTTTAACCATTTTTACTAGTACAGCAAGAATGTCGTCATCGCTCAGAGTAATCTGTTCGTCGACTTCACGTTGCTTTACAGCAGCAAGAGCTAAACGGATAGTGCCAAGGCGCGGTTTGTCCTTGGCTTTCATCGCTAATTTTTGCTCTTCTTTGAGTTGTTCAATAAGAGCCATAACTCAGTCCTTATGGATTAAGTTATTAGTACAGGCGAACGCGACGTGCGTTTTCGCGAGCTAGCTTCTTAGCGTGACGCTTTTGAGCTGCTGCTTTAGCGCGTTTGCGAACTGTAGTTGGCTTTTCGTAGTGCTCGCGACGGCGAACTTCAGAAAGGATACCTGCTTTTTCACAAGAGCGCTTGAAACGACGTAGTGCAACGTCGAACGGTTCGTTTTCACGTACTTTAACTATTGGCATATGCCTTTCACCTCAGGGGTTATTCATTATCGCTGGCTACTGATGACCAAATCAGAAAGATTATCCGTAGACAACTTTCGATTAAGTGTGGTCTCTAACCAGCTTGATCAAAAATGGTGCGGAATTTTAATCCGATCAGAGTGGCTTTGTAAAGCACTTTGTCGATTATAGTCTGTACAATATTTGTTTGAAGAGCTTAGGCAGGGTAATATTGCGTTAATTTCCCATTTTAGACGAAGGCGTGCCGAGAAAATTATGCGCATTATTGGTATTGAAACCTCTTGTGATGAAACAGGAATCGCAATTTATGATGATGAGCAGGGCCTGCTTTCTCATCAATTATACAGCCAAGTAAAGCTGCACGCCGATTACGGTGGTGTAGTCCCTGAGCTGGCATCACGTGATCACGTGAAGAAAACAATTCCGCTAATCAAAGCGGCTCTTAAAGAGGCAAACCTAACCTCTCAAGACATCGATGGTGTGGCTTATACTGCAGGCCCTGGCCTTGTTGGTGCTCTGCTTGTTGGTGCAACGATTGGTCGCAGCATTGCTTACGCTTGGGGTGTGCCAGCTGTGCCTGTTCACCACATGGAAGGTCACCTTCTTGCTCCTATGCTAGAAGATAACCCGCCTCCGTTCCCATTTGTCGCTCTGCTAGTTTCTGGTGGTCACACCATGATGGTCGAAGTGAAAGGCATTGGTGAATACAAGATCCTTGGTGAGTCGATTGATGATGCAGCAGGTGAAGCGTTTGATAAGACGGCGAAGCTGATGGGCTTAGATTACCCTGGTGGTCCGCTGCTATCTCGACTTGCAGAAAAAGGCACGCCGGGTCGCTTTAAGTTCCCACGTCCCATGACGGATCGTCCGGGCCTGGATATGAGCTTTTCGGGCCTAAAAACCTTTGCTGCGAACACGATTCGTGACAATGATGATAGTGAACAAACTCGTGCCGACATCGCATATGCATTCCAAGAGGCGGTTTGTGGCACCTTGGTAATCAAGTGTAAGCGTGCCTTGGAACAGACGGGCATGAAACGTATAGTGATTGCTGGTGGCGTAAGTGCAAACAAACAACTACGTGTTGAACTTGAGGCACTTGCTAAGAAAATTGGTGGCGAGGTGTACTACCCGCGTACTGAGTTCTGTACTGATAACGGTGCGATGATTGCTTATGCCGGTATGCAGCGCCTGAAAAATGGTGAGACTGCAGATCTTTCAGTTCAAGCCACACCGCGTTGGCCGATTGACCAATTAGAGCCAATTGCGTAAGACATCAAAATGTTTCGATAAACGGTCGCTTAGTGCGGCCGTTTTTATATCTTAGCTTACCGACTATAAGTCGATAAACAATTGCTGATAGAGATTAGGGAAGAAAATGAACAAGTTCACTATAGATAATCAATCGATGGCTTACCTAGACGAAGGTGAAGGCCCAGTTGTTGTACTAGGGCACAGCTACCTTTGGGATAGTGCGATGTGGAAGCCACAGGTTGAAGCATTAAAATCTCAGTACCGTTGTATTGTGCCTGAGCTTTGGTCTCATGGTGAGTCTCAAGCGGCACCGAGTGCTATGTGTAACTTAAAAGACTACGCTCAACATGTTCTGGCACTGCTTGATCACTTAAACATCGAAGAGTTTTCTGTGGTGGGTTTATCGGTTGGTGGTATGTGGGGCACAGAGCTTGCGGAGCTAGCACCGTCACGTATCAAATCTTTGGTACTGATGGACACTTTCGTCGGCTTAGAGCCAGAAGTAGCACACGCGAAATACTTCAGTATGCTCGATACGATTTCTCAAACCAAGATGGTTCCTCAACCTATTGTTGAAGCGGTTGTGCCATTGTTCTTTGCTAATGAAGCACAAACTAACACGCCAGCTTTGGTTGAGGGTTTTACTCAGCAGTTATCGGCATTACAGGGCGAACAAGCAGAACAAGTAGCTCGTATTGGTCGTATGGTGTTTGGACGTCGTGACATGATTGAAACGATTGAGAACTTTGCGCTACCTGTATTAGTTGCTGTCGGCCAAGAAGACAAACCACGCCCGGTACTTGAATCCTACCTGATGCATGATTGCATTTCGGGTAGTGAATTAGTGGTGATCCCTGGCGCGGGACATATTAGCTCGCTAGAGCAGCCAGAGTTCGTAAACACTATGCTGAAAGAGTTTTTAGGCAAGCATCTGCTGTAGTTTACCTATCGCTAAAAATGGTCGGTTTAATCTTGAAAATAAGGTTAAACCGATTTTTTTTGTCCGAGCTTTGGTTCACTGCCGTCAAGTAGACGGCGGATGTTCTGGTGATGACGCAGCACGATCAAGCAACACAGCATAGCTACGGGAAGGGTGTATTGAGGTTTGACTAACCAAGCGTAGAAAGGGGCAAGTAGCACGGTCACCAATGCAGCCAGAGACGAGTATCGAAACAAAAGCGCGACGACTAGCCAAGTTGCCATGATCATTCCGGTTAAGTCGAATCCAATTGGAGCGATCGCGCCCAGTGCCGTAGCAACGCCTTTACCACCTTTAAAGTGGAAGAAGATCGGGTACATATGACCAAGACAAGCTGCAATCGCAACAATACCTAAGATAATTGAGTCGATACCGAGAAAGTAACCAAGCCAGACTGGAATGGTACCTTTTAACATATCACAGAGTAATACTGCTGCTGCTGCGCCTTTGCCACCGACACGTAATACATTGGTCGCACCTGGGTTGTTGGAGCCCACCGTTCTGGGATCTGGAAGCCTTAAGACTCGGCATATCAAGACCGCACTAGAGATTGAACCTAGCAAATAGGCAGCAATGATCATGATAAGTGCCAATGGGGTCATGTCTGTCCTTTAACGGTTATACGCCTAACGATGGGAAAATAATGCTCAATCCCAGAGTAATTGATATCATATCTCGAATTACGCAAATAATACGTTTTTTTCCCCAATTTGGGTATCCGACCTCTAAAAGGACAAGTCATGGCACTGGATAAAGTTTTCATTGAGCAGCTAGAAGTAATTACAACGATCGGTGTTTACGATTGGGAACAAGAGATCAAACAGAAGCTGGTACTTGATATTGAAATGGCCCATGACAACCGCCCAGCAGGCAAGAGTGATGATGTGGTTGATGCTTTGGATTATTCGAAAGTGAGCACTGCAGTACTTGAGCACATTGCAAATGGCCGTTTTCTACTTGTAGAACGTGTTGCTGAAGAAGTCGCAGAGCTTATTATGACTCAGTTTTCTGTTCCTTGGGTAAAAATCCACCTAGCGAAGCCTGGTGCGGTGCCTCAAGCAAAAGCGGTGGGTGTGATCATCGAACGAGGTCAGGCATGACCATCGCCTATGTTGGTGTTGGCACGAACATAGACCGCGACAAGCATGCAAGGGTGGCATGGACAGAGCTTCAATCGTTAGGGACTAACCTTAAATGCTCTAAAATCTATCACTGTGAGCCTGTTGGTTTTAATAGCCATCCATTTTATAATTTTGTGATAGAGCTCGACACGCCACTTTCATTGACTGAATTTTCACGGGAACTTCGTAAAATTGAGTATAAATGGGGGCGTGCGCAAGATGCACACAAACTTCAGGATCGAAATTTGGATCTTGATATTGTGCTGTTTGGCGATGAGATATCTGAGTCTGCTCCAGAGTTACCACGCAGTGATATCTATAAATATCCTTTTGTAACACAACCACTTTATGATCTTTGCCCTGCGAGAGTGATCCCGCAAGACGGAAGAACCGTCAGTGAAATATGGCAGAAGATGCAGCAACTAGACTCGCTCTCTGTCGTAGATATAAAACTATAACTTTAAAGGTAAGTAATGAGTTATTTTGAAGCGTTTATATTGGCGTTGGTGCAAGGCTTTACTGAGTTTTTACCTATTTCCAGTTCGGCACACTTGATTCTTCCATCAGCGGTTTTAGGCTGGGAAGATCAGGGTTTGGCTTTTGATGTCGCGGTCCATGTCGGTACTCTGGCCGCGGTCGTGATCTACTTCCGTAAAGAAGTGATTTCGTTGTTGAGCGCATTCTTCGGCTCAGTGTTTAAGGGCGATCGTAGTAAAGAAGCGAAATTGGCATGGATGATCATCCTTGCGACGATTCCTGCATGTATCTTTGGTCTGTTGATGAAGGATATTGTTGAACTTTACTTGCGTAGTGCATGGGTGATTGCGACAACGACAATTGTCTTTGGTCTGTTGTTGTGGTGGGTAGATAAGAACTCAAGCCTACGAGATGATGAGTACCAAGCGGGCTGGAAAAAAGCGTTGTTTATTGGTCTCGCTCAAGCCATGGCAATCATTCCTGGTACCTCTCGTTCAGGCGCTACGATTACAGCAGCACTTTACCTTGGCTTTACTCGTGAAGCAGCAGCTCGATTCTCTTTCCTAATGTCTATCCCAATCATCACTTTAGCTGGTGGTTACTTAGGTCTTAAGCTTGTGACCAGTGGCGATCCAATCCATGTGGGCACATTGCTAACCGGTATTGCGGTGTCTTTCATCAGCGCTTACATCTGTATTCACTTCTTCTTGAAGCTTATCTCACGTATGGGCATGACACCGTTTGTTATCTACCGCCTAATCTTAGGTTGTGGTCTGTTTGCTTTCTTAATGATGCAGTAACAGGCGCTGATAACAGTCTCGCCGTAAAATTGAAAAAGCCCGCTTAACAGCGGGCTTTTTAATACGTGCTGACTAACAGATTGAAGGTTAACTATTAGTGAGCTCTGATAACGCATTTTCAATGGCTGCCGCTCTGCGCTTCTCTTGTTCTTCTCGAATATCTTTACCTTTAAAGCCATCGGCAATAATTGCTTTTACTTCAACTTGAAGTGCCGCCTGATAGGCCGCTTCAAAACGAGCCTTTTGAGGGTAAGGCTGATCTTCTAAACCTTTGCGACCCGCGTGGTCAGCTTGGCAACAAAGCAAGATGTCGTTAAGGCGATCTGGTTTGCGCCAAACGTCGAATTTGTTGAGAACCTTAAGGAAAGTTGTCGGCTTGAGCTCGCCTGCACGATGAATGTTTGAGTGCTGCTCACACACTAATAGTGCGAGGTCTCTGAATTCATTAGGCACTCTCACTCGTTCACACAGTTTCTTGATGATCTTAACACCTGTGTGGCAGTGCATCTTATGGCTTGGCCATTCCGCTTGTGGTGTCACGCCTTTACCTAAGTCATGCACTTGAGCGGCAAAGCGAACTGGCAGCGATGGGCTTAATAGCGCTGCTTGTTGGGCCACCATCAGAGTATGGATACCCGTGTCGATTTCAGGGTGCCACTTCTCCGGTTGAGGAACACCAAACAGAGCGTCAATCTCTGGTAAAACAACCGCTAATGCACCGCACTCTTTCAACACCGAAAGGAACACTTCTGGATGTGGTGTACTGAGTGACTTGTGCCACTCTTGCCACACTCGCTCAGCAGTAAGGTGAGCAAGTTCTCCTGATTCAACGATCGTCGCCATCATGGCCATGGTTTCAGGTGCGACGCTAAAACTGAGATGGTGAAGCTTGGCTGCGAAGCGCGCAACTCGTAGCACTCGAAGCGGATCTTCAACAAAGGCATCGGATACGTGTCTAAGAATACGATCGGAGAGGTCTTGCTGGCCGTGGTAAGGATCGTGAAGGTTGCCTGCATCATCTTGAGCGATGGCGTTGATCGTCAGATCACGGCGCATGAGATCTTCTTCTAGGCTAACATCTGGTGCGAAGTAACATTCGAAGCCTGTGTAACCAGAGCCTGACTTTCTTTCTGTGCGCGCCAGTGCATGCTCTTCTTTGGTTTTTGGGTGTAAGAATACTGGAAAGTCTTTACCTACCGCAGTGAAGCCAAGGCTTTCCATCTCTTGAGGGGTACTGCCGACGACCACCCAATCTTTATCGTAGCTATCAATATTGAGTAGCTTATCGCGCACGGCTCCACCAACTAGATAGCGCTGTAGCCCATTCTCTTTTGGTAGGCTATAGTATATTTGCAACGTATCACCTCGAAATGTTTTATCACTGCTGGACTTTACGGCAAGCAATGGTACTTTCCATTAATCGTAATTATAGGGCAGCACATGTATAAGGAATATTTTGGCTTCGTTGAGATGCCATTTTCGATTGTACCAAATTCTCACTACTTGTTTTTGAGTCAGCGACACCAAGAGGCGATGCAGAACCTACAAGCCGGTTTAGGCGAGGGTGGGGGCTTTGCAATGCTCACTGGTGAGGTGGGAACCGGTAAAACAACGGTCGCTAAGGCGATGTTGTCCTCTCTGGATAGCCACACTCAAGCTGGCCTTATACTCAACCCTACATTTTCTAATACTGATTTGCTTGAAGCTATCTGTGATGAGTTCGAGATCGACTATCCGCAACAGGCATCACTCAAGCAACTGAGTCAGGCGATTCACTATTTCTTATTGGATAGCCATGCCGAAGGTATTCAAACCTTATTGGTGATAGATGAAGCTCAGCACTTAGCTGCCGATGTATTGGAGCAGCTACGCCTTTTAACGAACTTGGAAACTGACAGCCGCAAGTTATTAAAAGTATTGCTGGTTGGTCAACCGGAATTACAACAGCACCTCCAGACTACGCAATTGCGCCAACTAGCGCAGCGTATTACGGGGCGCTACCATTTGTTGCCGCTCAACACTCAAGAGACAGGTAAGTACATCGAGTTTCGTTTAGAGACGGCTGGTGGCGGGCAGATGCTGTTTTCGAATCGCTCCGTTAAGGTGATTGCTCAATATACTCATGGTATTCCAAGATTGATTAACTTGGTGTGTGATAAGGCGCTGCAGCTCGCTTTTCATGATGGAGATCCAACACCGAGCAATGACACGGTCAACAAAGCGTGTCAGCAGATCATGGCGTTTCAAGCCGAGGTTTACCATGTCGAAAAACCTCGAGTAGCGAGCGTGCTCCCAAAACTAGTAAAATACGCGAGTGCTACTACCTTGAGTGTCGCGCTTGCGATGGCGACCTTCCTTTTTGCTCCAACCTACATTGAGACATGGCTAACAACTCAACCTTCGAATGAAGCCCAAGCATTAAACTCAGCAAAGATACAGCGGTCGTTAGTCGCAGATATGCCTAAGGTGGTTGTTGAGTCTGAGATAGACAAGTTCGCACTGCCAGCACATATTCAGCAACACTTGATGCAAGGAACTAACCGTTCGCTGGCGATCAAGGACTTATATACGCTTTGGGGATACCAATCCTCTCTGCGTGACGGTTTATGTCTAAGCGAGCCACAAAGCGTGTTCGTATGTGAGCAACAACAAGCAAGCTTTGATGACCTTCTAGAGTTAGGCGTTCCTGTGGTATTGAACCTAGATGTAGAGCAAGAGCCGGTATTTGCTGTGCTTTATGGCGCATCACAAGACGCTGTCGAGTTACTGGTGAACGAAAAACTGTTAATCATGCCGAAGCAATCTCTAGAGAAGGTCTGGCATGGTGATTATGTCGCGATTTGGAAACAGCCATTGCGAGAAACGTTAAAAGAGGGATATCAGGGAGAAGCTGTCGCTTTGCTTGATTTGTTGCTTTCTGAGGTTCTTGGAGAGGTTGTATCTGGTAGTGATGTATTTGATTACGAATTAAAAATGAAAGTCGAAGCATTTCAAACTTGGCAGGGCATGTCGGTCGACGGTATTGTTGGTCAACGAACTTTAGCGAGGCTACAAAGATTAGCTCAGCTTGACTCTCCTAAGTTAATGTCATTAAACGGAGGAGCGATCTAATGTCACGCATTATGCATGAGCTGAATCAGTCCTCAGATAAATCCAGCTTCAAGGGTTACCAAAACCATCAGGTGCCAAGTTCTGCAAAGAGTATCAGCAACAAACGCGGTTCGTCGCTGGCTATGGGGTTGCTTGTTTTAATTGTGCCTTCTTTGTTGGTAGGTGGTGTCTTGGTGTATCAATCTTACCATCAACAGCAAACGGCTAACCAAGCTGCTATTAGTTCGAGTTCAGAAGCAGAACCCCAGTCTGTTCAAGCCAAGGATATCGAAACGGCTGATTTGAATTTCGAAGAAGAAGTCGAAGATGAGCCTCTGTTTGTGGTGCGTCCAGCGCCGACTGGCAAGACGCTAAAATCGTTACCTCGCCAAGAGGTTTATGCTCATGTTAATTCTGGCAGCACTAACTTTTCTGCTGGTGTTACCGTGCCGGTAGTTACTGCCGAGAGCAGTGCGCGAACGGTCGATGATTCAGAGCTGTCATTAGCCGAGCCAGAAGTTGGACCTGGTGTGAACGATGAAAGCAATTATCAGCAATCAGATAGCGACTTGCTACAAGGCTTAGATTTGGCCGAGTTACCGCCTGATTTGGCATTGAAGCTAGAAGCGATTATGGATGAGCAGCCACGTGCGCCTGAGCCAATGGATTCGCGACCAGCAAGTCAGATGGAGCCTCAAGTGATTGAGCTCGAAAATCACGTTAACAGTTTGTCTGGCGTATTACCTAAGCTCGACTTACAAACTCATATGTATTCAAGCAGTGAGAACAAGCGTTGGGTCAAAGTGAATGGGCGAGAGGTGTCACAGGGCGATTGGATCGGCAACGATGTGCAATTGCTAGAGATAAAGCCGCAATCTGTAGTTGTTGAATTTAACCAGCAGAAGATAGAAATTCCTGCTTTGTATGAGTGGAAGGGTTAACCCAAGGCTGTAACAAGCACTTTGATAGCATGCTGAGATAAATAAAAAGGAGCACTTAGGTGCTCCTCTTTGGTATTCGAGATTGAATTTACTTTGCTCAACGCAAAACAGTCAAACGAAACGCTTACGCCCAGCCGTTTGGTGACTTTTTACGACGAGGAATGATGTGTGGTAGAACAAGGCCTAGAAGTAGACCAATACCAGCAACACCACCACCGTACATAAAGTACTTCAATAGTAGGTCATCTTTCTGCGTGTCTAGCTTAGCGCGTAGCTCACGGTTTTCTGTTTGAGAGCTTGTTAGCTGTTGGCTAATCTCGCTGTAGTTCTGCTCTAGTTCAGCAATCTGCTTATTACGAGAATCTAGAGAACTTGCTAGACCTGCCTTTTCGCTGTCAGCTGTTTGACGTGCATTAGCCAGCTGGGCTTTCACTTCTGTCAGCTCTTTTTCAAGCTTAGGCATGCGCAGAGCCATGCTCTCTCTCGTGCTTACAAATTTGCTCTCAACCCAACCTTTACGGCCACGGTTGTCTTGGATTTGCGTGTAACCTGTGCTCTTGTTTGCTTGCAGGTAAGTGATCTTCTCACCAGCATCAACACTGCCGATGATACGGTAGGTGTTGTTTGGGCCAGAATGCATATAAGTAAATAGTTTGTCAGCAATATAACGGTCTTGTGCAAAGGCAGCTGGAGCCGCAAGCATTGCGAACAAAACTAAGCTAATCAGTTTTTTCACAGTAAATCCCTTAACGATTCAAGTTGGGTAGGCGGATGAGTCAGCCTCAATGAGCAAATAATATTTAGTTTCTTTATGCGGTGCAACAAAGAAGGGAGGCAAAGCCTCCCTTTCTGTGCGTTTGAGTCAATAATGACATAGCATTTACATATCGTTACTGAAGCTCACATAGCTCTGACGCTAGCCTTGGCTAACTCAGTGGCAATTACATGCTAAACATAGCCTGAATTCCGTAGAAGAACACAACAGCAAGGAGAGCACCTGCAGGCAGTGTCACAATCCACGAAGCCACGATATTACGTACAACGCCTAAGTTCAGTGCCGCGATACCACGAGCAAAACCAACACCCAATACCGCACCAACTAGTGTTTGTGTCGTAGAGATTGGAAGACCGGTACCTGATGCTAGAACAACCGTACATGCTGTAGCAAGTTGTGCTGCAAAGCCACGGCTTGGTGTTAGTTCAGTGATACCAGTACCAACCGTTGCCATAACCTTATGACCAAGAGTCGCAAGACCAACCACGATACCAAAACCACCTAGAGGAAGAATCCACCATGCGATAGTACTCTTACCTGTTATTTCGCCCATATGCTCAACCGTGGATACAACAGCAGACAGTGGACCAATCGCGTTTGCAACGTCGTTTGAACCGTGTGCGAATGCCATCGCACAAGCTGTGATAACCATTAGTACAGAGAAGATGCCTTCAACACCAGCAAAGCCGTGGTCTTCTTCGCGGTTAGCGAATTTCTTCTGGATGTATAGGTAACCACCAATCATTACAATGGCTGATACTGCTGCAGCCCAAAGCCATGCTTCAGTATTGCTTAGGTGAAGACCAACGTGCTTAAGGCCTTTCTTGATTGTGACCAGTGCAATTACCATCGTTGTGATGAACATGTACACAGGAACGAAACGTTTAGCGTTGAACAGTGGGTTCTCAGTATCAAAGATCAGTCGCTGAGCACTCACAAAGATAACGTAAGCGAAGAAACCAGAGATGACAGGAGTAATAATCCAACTTCCCACGATACCTTGAACGCTGCCCCAGTCTACCGCTTCAGTACCGACAGATACGCAAGCGAAACCGATGATTGCACCGATGATTGAGTGAGTAGTAGAAACAGGCCAGCCCATGTATGAAGCTAGAAGTAACCATGTACCAGCAGCAAGAAGCGCTGACATCATACCGAATACAAGTATGTCTGGTTGATGTGCGAATAGAGACGTCTCGATAACACCTTTACGGATCGTATCGGTAACTTCGCCACCGGCAAGATATGCACCAGCGAATTCAAAGATCATTGCGATAATGATCGCTTGTTTAACGGTTAGAGCTTTAGAGCCTACTGAGGTGCCCATTGCGTTCGCAACGTCATTTGCACCAATACCAATAGCCATCAAGAAACCGAAAGCTGCTGCAACAATAATCAGGACAGTGCCGTAGTTAGCAAGGATATCCATCGTAATACCTAGTTGTTTGATAACAAGCGGAACAAATTTAGACGCAAAAAACCGCTCAGCGAGAGAAATACTCAACGCATAAGTGGTTTGTTCAAAAAATGCTCTTCGTTATATGGTTAACGTATGATTTAAGATCGAGAAAGCATTACTTCAAGACGAGCGCCTACACGCTGTGCTTGATCTGCAATACCACCAACCCATTCAAGAATTTTGTATAAGAACATGATATCAACTGGATTCAGATCGCCTTCAATCGCCATTAGTTGTTGGCGTAGTTCGATCTGCATCGCATCCGTGTCATCTTCAATTACATCTAATTGATGAATCATTTCAGCAACGAGTGTTACTTCGCGGCCTTTAAAGCCAGTCTCAAGTAATTCGTCTAGTTCATTGATTACGTTTTGTGCTTGGTTCGCTGCATCTAGACAACGTTTAACGTAAGCGATGAAGTTTTCTTGTAGAGGAGCAGGAATGACAAGTTGACGACCATATACACGGCCAGCAATGTCTTTCGCTAGGTTTGCTAGTTTGTCTTGCTGAGTTAATAGCTCCAACATGTCGGTGCGATCAACAGGCATAAACAAACCACGAGGAAGTTTAAGGCGAATTTCACGTTTTAGTACGTCAGCTTCTTTCTCAAGGTGAGAAATTTGAGCTCGAATTTCAGCTGCTTTTTCCCAGTCACCCTTTGAAGAAACTTCAAAGAAATTAACTAGGTGAGAACAACATTCGTTCACGCATACTACGTGACGCTGCAAAGGTTTAATTGGGGACTTTGCAAATAACCCCATAATTGTATTTACTGGCATGGTCATCCAACCTAATAAATAATAACCTTAAAACAACATACACCAAATTCATGGTGGAATGTTAAGCGATGGCTACAAAGTCGCGCATGTTAACCTAATCAATCTCTCATTAAAACTGTTTTAGATCATCATAAGGGCGATATTTCTGACTTGCCGACTTTGAAAATTGGCAATATCCTGTCCCTATCTTCACAGAAAGGTATAACTATGGAAACCGAGATAGAACTGAAGTTTTTTGTTTCTCCTGATTTTTCAGAGACTTTACGCAATAAAATTGCTGAAACTAAAGTACTTCAGCACAGTTGTCGTGAGCTAGGTAACATCTACTTTGACACCCCTGACAACTGGCTACGCAAGCACGATACCGGCTTGCGCATTCGACGCTTTGATGACGTATTTGTACAAACGGTAAAGACAGCTGGTCGCGTTGTTGCAGGTCTGCACCAAAGGCCTGAATACAATGCAGAACACGACAGCAATCAACCCAAGCTTGCCTTGCATCCAGAAGATATCTGGCCTGAAGGCAAAGATATCGAAACACTGGAAGCCGAGCTTACTCCACTCTTCTCTACTAACTTTACACGAGAGCAGTGGCTGATTGGCATGCCTGACGGTAGTCAAGTTGAGGTTGCTTTTGATCAAGGTTTCGTCGAATCAGGCGACAAACAAGAGCCGATTTGCGAGGTTGAACTCGAACTTAAATCCGGTCAAACCGATGCTTTGTTTACACTGTCTCGCCAATTCTGCGAACAAGGTGGTATGCGCTTAGGAAACTTAAGTAAAGCTGCTAAGGGTTACCGACTTGCTCAAGGTTATCAAGGCGATGAAGTTACTCCTTTGACCTTAGTTGGTACTGACAAAAGTGACACCGTTGAATCGTGTTTCATTCATTCTTTAGAGCATGCTCTCGCTCATTGGCATTACCACGAGCAAATTTTCACCGAGCGTCAATCGATTGAAGCTCTTCATGAGATCAGCCATTCACTGAGTTTTATCCGTCAGACTTTCACCATTTATGGCGGCATTGTGCCAAGACGTGCCAGCGCCATTTTGCGTCAAGAGCTGAAATGGTTAGAACAAGAGTTGGATTGGCTAAAAAGTTATGATCACTTTGAGGATTTGCTAGAAGATAAAGGCCATGTTCTGCGTAAGCTTGATGCTCGTAAGTTCTTAGTGGCAGAGCTAAAAGAGATGCAAGAGCAATTGCCAGATCGTGAAGAGTTACTGACTCTCTTGAGCTCTGCTCGCTACACCGGTCTTCTGCTTGATTTAAGCCGCTGGATTCTTACCCGAGGCTGGCAGCCATTCTTGGACGATAAAGCGCGCGAGCAAATGGGACGCGGAATTGAATGGTTCTCTGTTAAGCAGCTTGATCGCACCTGGGCGGAGCTGATGGAAGCTTTTCCACCAGAACGCGTGATGACAAGCCAAGCCTACATCGACCAGCAGTATCGTTTGATGCGTAACCTGTACTCTGGCGTTGGCTTTGCGAGCTTGTACGATGACGATGAGCGTAATAGCTTCCGTTTGCCTTGGGCGGACATGGTGCAAGGTATTGACGATTTATTGATGCTGCGAACCTTACAGCCACTCACTGAGAAGTTAGAAGGTGATGAGAAAGATCAGCTAGAGCGCTGGCTTGCTCGACAAGAGGTTTCGATTCTGCATGCGATGGAGCAGACTCGCCAAATCAGTGTTGAAGTTGAGCCATACTGGCAAGACTAGTCTCAACACTAACATCCATTTTTAAATAGGGCCTTGGCCCTATTTTTTTGTCTGTCGTTCAAGCGACTCGAGCCGTTCTAGTATTTGTTGTTGCTGTTCTAGAATCTTATCCAGCTTGCGTTCTTTATTTTCTAACTGTTGGTTTTGAAGGTCGGTAGGCTCGGTAATTAGCGAGGTGATTAGACCTGAGATCATACCAAACACGCCAACCCCACAGATGATCACAATCGACGCGATTAACTGACCTGCAGTGGTTACTGGATAATGGTCACCATAGCCCACGGTACTAATGGTGACGAAAGCCCACCATAACGCATCATGACCTGTCGTGATATTGGCATTAGGATCTTTGTGTTCCAATAGCAGGATCGTGCCAGCCCCGATCGTCAGTAAGATCACCAAAAGCAGAATGATGGAAGCGAAAGTGGTCTCTTTCCTATTGCGAAACAACTCTCTGAAAATACGTTTGCTTGAACGCAGTACTAAGATAACTCGCAGGATTTGAAAAATACGAGCGAAACGAAGAGGTTCGATCATTGGGATACTTGCCAAGAAGTCGATCCAGTGTACTTTGAGGTATTCTTTCTTATTTTGTGATCTGAATAGATCAATGGTGAGCTGAAAAAGAAAAACACTACAGATTATAAAATCGAGGCCGATAAGGACTTGTTTCGATTCTTTATCAATCGGCGCAAACAACAAGCCTGAGATCACAAATAACGCTAAGAAAGAGAGAATCAGTGATAATAAGCTCATCGGCTTAGGTGTGTCTTTGATACTATTTAACATTCATACGAGGCTCAAAATAAATCGCGAACCTGACTCAATCAGCCATCTCGCGGGTATATAAGCCATCAATATATAAGAGTTAATGGAGAACTGACAATGACTAAACTGTCATTCAAGCCGTGGGAAAGGGTAATCTCTGATATTCGTCTCGTTCCGAAAATGATCATGCTGATGGTGTTCAGTACCATCTTGATTATTTCTAAACAGCTATGGGACGCGAGCACTTTTTACGATTCATTGCTCGCTGCAACGAACAATGCGCAGGTTGCACAGCAGCATTATGAGACTTACCTAGTCCAAGTCGCTTGGCAGACAGGCTTGATGATCATTGTGTTTGTGGTTCTTCTGTTAGCAGCGGCTCGCGTGATGCTGCGTCAAACCCAATATCTTAGTGATGCTATCAAAACGATGGCAGACAAAAACCTATCTGTGCCGATTCAAATGGATTGTAAAGATGAATACGGCGATGTAGCACGTGAGCTAGAAAAAACACGAGTTCAGCTACAAGACATGGTGAAAGCTCAATTGGCTTCTTCTGATGAGCTATTTGCTCTAACAGAAGTAATGACCATCAGCATGTCAGAGACTAAAGAGTCTGCTCAAGAAGAGTTTAATGAGATTGACCAACTGGCAACGGCAATGAGTGAAATGACCTCTACTGTTCAAACGGTTGCTGAACATGCACAAAGCGCTTCTTCTCTTACTGAGCAAGCATCAGGCCAAGCCTTAACGGGACAGAAGTTCGTTAAGGGCTCTGTATCTAAGATGAGTGAACTCTCTTCAGATATCGCAGCGTCTGCGGCAGCCGTAAACCAAGTAGAAGAGCGCGTTGATTCAATCGGTAGCGTTGTAGGCACCATCCAAGGCATTTCAGAACAAACCAACTTATTGGCACTAAACGCAGCGATTGAAGCGGCGCGTGCTGGTGAAGCCGGTCGTGGTTTTGCCGTGGTTGCTGATGAGGTTCGTAACCTTGCACAGCGTACTCAGCAAGCAACCGTCGAAATTCAAGATATGATCAGCCACCTACAAAGCAGCGCTAACTCTGCGGTAGAGCTAATGGAAAAGAGTGTTGTTGAAGCGGCTGAAGGTGTAGATCTAGTGACCAATGCTGGCTCTGAACTTGATGGCATCGTGAGCCAAGTGAACCAAATCAATGACATGAACTTCCAGATTGCGACAGCTGCAGGCCAGCAGAGCTGTGTTGCGGAAGAGATGAGTGTTAACCTGACCAATGTTCGTGAGCTTGTTGAAGCTTCAGTTGTGGTGGTCGGTGAGCTTCTAGAGACCTCTCAGCTTATGGAAAGCAACGCGCAAGAATTGGACGGTAAGATTAAGCAATTCGAGGTGTAGCCTTAATTTCTCAATCCCTATTGTTAGTGCCTGTTTTCTAGAGAGAAAGGTATAACTCGATAAGTTAACCGATAAAACGCCCACATTACTGATGTGGGCGTTTTTTATTGGCGTAACTTTGGTATAACTTATGTTTAGTTGTGAAAACTCGTTATTGAAAAACTGACCCAACAAATTGATTGTTCGCGCGCAGCTTATACAAGGAAGAAACATGCTATTGCCTTCTCAACTCGTCACTCATTCGCAGTCAGCTTTTGAGCAATTATTAGAGCACCAAAGTGAAGCCATTAATGCTTGGTCTGAGCCGCTAATTGAAGACCTTAAACATGTCTTAGGATTAAGCTGCTTTATCGGTGATTGCTTACAACGTGACACGATCTTATCGACGACTCTACCGGATATGTTGGAATGTGAGGAGCGTGCAGAAGGGTATCGTCGACGATTGGCTGATCTGCTTTCAGATTGCACTGACGAAATGAGCGGCCAACGAGTGCTGCGTCAATTCCGTAACCGAGAGATGACCTATATTGCATGGCGTGACTTTATGGGCTCTTGGGAGCTTGAACAGAGCTTAAGTCATCTCTCTATGTTGGCTGAAGCGATGATCTTCGAGACTTATCAATGGCAGTACGACATTTGTTGTAAAGAGTGGGGCACACCTTGTAATGAACAGGGTGAAGCACAGCCGATGCTTATCATTGGTATGGGCAAGCTTGGTGGCGGTGAACTCAATTTTTCTTCTGATATCGACCTTATTTTTACTTACCCAGAAAATGGTGAGACCCAAGGTGTAAGACGCAGTATTGCCAATGCACAGTTCTTCACTCGCTTAGGGCAACGTATTATCAAAGCGCTCGATCAACAAACCTTTGATGGGTTCTGCTATCGAGTCGACATGCGCTTACGTCCGTTTGGGGAGAGTGGTCCATTAGTAATGAGCTACGCAGCACTAGAAGATTACTACCAAGAACAGGGAAGAGACTGGGAACGCTACGCCATGGTTAAGGCACGCGTAATGGGTAGTGAGATGTACCCTGAATATCAAGAGCTGCGTAAGATGCTACGCCCGTTTGTATTCCGTCGTTATATCGATTTCAGTGCGATTCAATCTCTGCGCCGCATGAAATCGATGATCAGCAGTGAAGTGCGTCGTCGTGGTTTATCTAATAACATCAAGCTCGGCTCAGGCGGTATTCGTGAAGTTGAATTCATTGCACAAGTCTTTCAGCTGATTCGTGGTGGTCGCGAGCCGAGCCTACGTGGACGAGGGCTTTTGGAGACCTTAACCGCCATTGACTCTTTGTATCTACTAGAACCCCAAGAAGTGGCTGACCTGCGCGATGCTTACCTATTTTTACGTCGCCTAGAGAACTTGTTACAGGCGATGGCTGACAAGCAAACCCAGACACTACCGGACGGTGAGTTAGAACAACTTCAGCTTGCGGTTGCCATGCAATTCAATGATTGGGAGAGTTTGATTACTGCAACTCGCGTCCATATGGCGAACGTACACAGTGTGTTTGAAGAGCTGATTGGGGTTGATGAAGAGGACGCTAACCCAATCGCGAGTCACTTCAGCGAGTTGTGGGATATGGCCCATAAGTCGGATGTTATCGAGCATGTATTGCAGCATGATATAGCTATCGCCAACCCGCCAGAAGCGGCGAAAACGATTATTCAATTTAAAGCGGATATTGCTAAGAAAACTCTTGGCCCGCGTGGGCGTGAAGTTCTCAATCGACTGATGCCGAAAGTCTTTCAGGCCCTGTATACCGCTAAAGACGCCGAGTTTGGCTTATCGCGTATACTGCATCTACTGCATAAAATCGTCACGCGTACCACTTATCTAGAGTTGCTCGATGAGCACCCTGCTGCATTGACTCAACTTGTTCGTTTGTGTACGGCGAGTCCGATGATCTCAGAAAAGCTTGGACGATACCCAATTCTGTTAGATGAACTTATCGACCCTCAGCAGCTGTATAACCCAGTGCCGCTTGAGTCTTACAAGACAGAATTACGTGATTACCTTGCTCGTATTCCTGAAGACGACATGGAGCAGCAGATGGAAGGCCTGCGTCAGTTTAAGCAGACCTGTATCCTAAGAATTGCCGCGGCTGACATTGCTGGTGTGCTGCCGGTTATGAAGGTGAGTGATCACCTGACTTACTTAGCAGAAGCGATTGTTGAAGCCGGTATTAACCAAGCTTGGCTACAGGTGTCGGCTAAGTTTGGTGAGCCTACTCACCTTAAAGAGCGTGAAGGTCGCGGCTTTGCGGTTGTTGGCTATGGCAAAGTCGGAGGCTGGGAGCTTGGTTACAACTCAGACCTCGATATTGTGTTTATGCACGACTGCCCGGTACACATCTATACTGATGGTAAGAAAGAGATTGATGGACGCCAATTTTATCTAAGGTTGGCTCAGCGTATTATTCATATATTCTCTACTAGAACTGCATCGGGGATCCTGTATGAAGTCGATACTCGCTTACGTCCATCGGGAGCTTCGGGCTTGTTGGTTAGTCCAACCGATGCCTTTGATGAGTATCAACACAATGATGCGTGGACATGGGAGCATCAAGCACTGACTCGAGCTCGTATGATCTATGGTGATGAGCAATTGGCTTCCGCATTCAACAAAACACGTCATGAGGTGTTGTGTTTGCCACGTGATGAAGCAACGTTGAAAAAAGCGGTGGTGGATATGCGAGAAAAAATGCGTGATCACCTTGGCGGCAAAAAAGCCGATCGATTCATGCTTAAGCAGGATGCTGGTGGCATTACTGATGTTGAGTTTTTGGCGCAATACTTGGTGTTACGATACAGCCACGAGAAGCCAAAACTGACACGTTGGTGTGACAATGTCAGAATCTTTGAGAGCTTGTTATCACAAGGGATCATGGACGAGCAACAAGGCATGGCACTGACTCATGCGTACACAACGCTACGCGATGAAATACACCATCGTAACCTCCTCAACCTAGATGCAGATGTGTCGATTGATAAGTTCGAAATGGAAAGAGAGCATGTGGTTCAAGCATGGAAGCAGTGGATGGAAGCTTAACTTGTCTTGCGCTTAGTTATCACAGTGCCTATCGAGATAGGCTTTACTCATTTTTCTATGGTTTAGCCACTGTAATCAGTGTGCTAGACTCTAGCCAGATTCGATTTTTGGAGCTCAACAATGAAACCAATTCTACCTGACTACAGCCAATCAGGTGTTCTTATTGTCGGTGACGTCATGCTTGATCGTTACTGGTATGGTCCAACTGGCCGTATTTCACCAGAAGCACCAGTGCCTGTGGTAAAAGTAGAAAATAACGAGGAGCGCCCTGGTGGTGCTGCCAACGTTGCAATGAACATTGCCTCGCTTGGCGGTCATGCTCATGTTGTTGGTTTAACTGGTAAAGATGAGCCTGCTGAGGTGCTGAAAAATACCTTGGGTGCGCTGAAGGTTAAGTGTGATTTTGTTGAGTTAGAAGACTACCCGACCATCACCAAACTACGAGTGATGAGCCGCGGTCAGCAGTTGATTCGTCTTGATTTTGAAGACAAATTTGAAAACACCAATCCAGAGCTCATACTGTCGCGTATGGAGCAAGCATTGCCAAATGTGCGCTCGGTGATTTTGTCAGATTACGCGAAGGGTGCATTAGAGCATGTACAGAGCTTCATTCAAAAAGCACGCGCAGCGAATGTGCCAGTATTTATCGACCCGAAGGGCGCGGATCTAGAGCGCTACCGTGGTGCGACTTTGCTTACACCAAATATGGCGGAATTCGAGCTCGTTGCCGGTAAGGTTAAGTCGGAAGAAGATCTAATAGAGAAGGGCATCGCCTTAATCGAAAAGTATGACTTTGAAGCCTTACTGGTGACTCGCAGTGAGAATGGTATGACGTTACTGCGTAAAGGTCAGGCGCCATTCCACTTGCCAACACAAGCGAAAGAAGTGTATGACGTGACAGGCGCTGGTGATACGGTTATCTCCGTTCTGGCTGCTTCTGTTGCTGCTGGTAAACCATTAGATGAAGCCTGTGCATTAGCAAATGCTGCCGCAGGTGTTGTGGTTGGTAAGCTAGGTACATCAACCTTGTCGACAATTGAACTAGCGGAAGCGATTCACGGTAGTCAAGATACAGACTACGGCGTAATCTCAGAAGCGGCACTGGTTGAAGCGGTGAAACGCGCTCGTGCTAAAGGCGAGAAGGTTGTAATGACTAATGGTTGTTTTGATATTCTGCATGCCGGCCATGTTTCTTACATGAACCACGCGGCTGAACTTGGAGATCGTTTGATCGTTGCGGTTAATACCGATGAGTCAGTTAAGCGTTTAAAAGGTCCTGGTCGTCCTGTGAACCCTACCGATCGTCGTATGGCGGTATTGGCAGGTTTAGGTGCGGTTGATTGGGTTGTTCCGTTCTCTGAAGATACACCTCAGCGTTTGATTTCTGAAGTGCTGCCAAGCATTTTAGTCAAAGGCGGTGATTACAAACCTGAAGAGATCGCAGGTGGTGCGGAAGTCATTGCAGCGGGTGGTGAAGTGAAAGTACTTAACTTTGAAGATGGTTGTTCGACAACTGAAATTATTCAAGCAATCAAAGGTGGCCGAGGCTAATTTTTCGCTTTGAATACCCAGTTTAATAGACAATAAAAATGCCGCTCAATGAGC